>NZ_KV809157.1:0-103629 GCF_001812455.1 Corynebacterium sp. HMSC076C10 | reverse complement strand
GAAACCGTAGTGTTGCCAATTACACCATAGGCCAATAAAGACTGGCGCTTTCACGCTGCCTTTGTACCCCGTACGGGATTTGAACCCGTGTTACCGCCGTGAGAGGGCGGCGTCCTAGGCCGCTAGACGAACGGGGCTTAGAACTTTGCAGTTAGTGAATACATTCAACAATGAACTTCTTCACTGCTGGCCTACCAGGACTCGAACCTAGAATGACGGTACCAGAAACCGTAGTGTTGCCAATTACACCATAGGCCATCGCTGCTGAACGCAACGAGGAATAATATAGCCAATTCGCGCTAACAAGAGCAAATCACCTGGTCAAAGGCTCGTTTAAATTCGCGAGTTCCCCACAGCCCACCTCAGCAGTGCGCATAACTAATGCAATGCATATAACTAACGCAGCCCCAGATCGAAAGCCCATTCGATCGCAGCTCAAAGCTGATCCGCCCTTCAGGAGACACTTCGTGGTGAAGCGGCTGGTAAACAGCCGACACACACCAAAAAACCAGACCTGAAAGGCAGGCACCATGACTTCCCCAACAACGACGGCAACAACCGCCCCCATCACGCTCGAGCTGGAGTTCTCCGACATCACGGAGCAAATGAACGGCACCATCGGTCGCGTCATCGGCACTGTCACTATCCGTCAGTTCGCAAAAATCATCTCGGCCCTCAACCTCGACGCCAACCCACGCGTGTCCCGCACCGGCCGCATCACCGATGCCATCATGGAAACCATCGACACCACGCCGGAGCTCTTCGCCTACAAGTCCAAGGGTGTGCTCCTGGCCTCCACTCAGTTCACCAGTGAAGACAATCTCTACCGCTTCACCTTCAGCAACCGTCGCATCGAAGGCATCCTCGACGGCGGTCACAACTCGCTAGCTATCGCACTATTCGTTCTGGGCAAGCTCACTCCACCACCTAGCCGCAAAATCAAGACGTGGTCCGAAATGAAGGAGGTCTGGTCGGAGCGTACGGAAGAAATTGAGGAATTGCTTGCCGACGAAAGCCTCACCGAGCTCGATGCCCGTGTTCCGGTAGAGGTACTCGTGCCCGGTGCTCGGGACGAGGACACTGTGCAGGACTTCTCCGATGCACTGCTCGATATCTGTGCCGCCCGCAACAACAATGCGGAGCTCAAGGCGGAAGCAAAGCTCAATCGCGCCGGCTACTTTGACGATCTGAAGCATGCCCTGCCTCAGGGAATTAGCGACAACGTGCAGTGGCGCACCAACGATACTGGTCGACTAAAGGTGGGCGATGTCATCGCTATGGCGTGGATTCCGCTGTCTTGTATTGACCTGCCGAAGGATGCCGACGGGAAGCAGATTGAAGCACCGACCCCCACCAGCCTATACTCCGGCAAGGCCAAGCTGCTTGACCGATTCGAGGATGTCATGAGCTCACCGGAGGTCACTAAGCCCAGCACTGAAAGCATCAATGAGCGCACCGAAGAGGTCGTTCTCTACAACGAGAAGGTCCGCAGCGCATTGAACCTCACGCGTGACTTCATCGATATTTTCGAGCGTATCAACGCAGAGCTACCCGATCTCTACAACAAGAGCGGCGGTAAATTCGGCGGCATTGATGCTGTTGACAAGGCCAATAAGAAGAATCCGCGAACTGGCAAGACTCCACAGAAGTACTCGAAGTTCTACCGCCAGCCCATCGGCTACGCGATTCCAGACGGGTTCATCTACCCGCTCGTGTACGCCTTTGCCGCACTGCTCAAGCGAAACGAGGACGGCACGGTCCACTGGGGAACCGACTGGCACGAGTTCTTCAACAACCACATGGGGTCGCTGGTCAAGGACTACCGCGAAACCTCCATGAATATGCTGAACCGCGACCCGCAGAAGGTGGGCAAGGAAGCGGGCTCTTACACGAACCTGCTTCGCTCAGCCCAGCTCGCGCTCTTTACTGAGCAGCAGTAAAAGGAGTGACCTCGAGTGCCTTGCGCAGTCGGCCCAGGCTGCGGCTGCGACCAAGCAGCTCCATGGACTCGAACAGCGGCGGCGATACCTGAGCGCCAGTCACGGCCACGCGCACCGGGCCAAAAGCCTTGCGTGGCTTCAGCTCCAGGTCCTCGATGAGGGCCTTCTGAAGTGCAGCTTCAAGCTTCTCGGTGACGAAGTCCTCTTCGCTGAGCGGCTCCACAGCTGCAATGGTGGCCTCCAGGACAGCGACGGCGTCTTCCTTGAAGTTACGGCGTGCCGAGCGCTCATCGAAGGTGAACTCGTCCTCTTCCACAACCAGGAACTTCGAGAGGTCCCAGGCGTCGGAAAGCGTCTTCACACGGGTCTGCAGCAGCGTTGCCAGGAAAGCGAACTTATCCGCCGGGTAGTCGGCCGGGAAGTCAAAGTGGCTTTCCAGGTACGTGCGCAGACGCTGCTCGAAGTCCTTCGGATCGAGCATGCGGATGTGGTCCGCGTTGATAGCGTCGGCCTTCTTCTGATCGAAGCGAGCCGGGTTGGACAGCACATCGTGGATATCGAAGGTCTTGACCATCTCGTCCATCGTGAAGATGTCCTGGTCGCCGTCCATAGACCACCCCAGCAGTGCCAGGTAGTTCAGCAGACCCTCGCGGATGAAACCGTTATCGCGGTGAATGAAGAGATTGGACTGCGGGTCACGCTTGGACAGCTTCTTATTACCCTCGCCCATAACGAACGGCAGGTGACCGAACTCCGGGGTGAACTTGGCGACACCGATGCGCTTCAGCGACTCGTAGAGAGCGATCTGGCGCGGGGTCGATGGCAGCAGGTCCTCACCACGCAGGACATGAGTGATCTCCATCAGAGCGTCATCGACCGGGTTAACCAGGGTGTAGAGCGGTTCACCGTTGGAGCGAGCAATGACGAAGTCCGGAACCAGGCCGGCCTTGAACTCGATACGACCGCGCACGAGGTCATCGAAGACAATGTCCTCGTCCGGCATGCGCAGGCGAATCACCGGCTTACGGCCCTCTGCGCGGAAGGCTTCCTTCTGCTCCTCGGTGAGGTTGCGGTCATAGTTGTCGTAGCCCAGCTTCGGGTCACGGCCAGCGGCCTTGTGGCGCTCCTCAACCTCTTCAGCGGTGGAAAAGGCCTCGTACGCTTCACCGGCGTCAATGAGACGCTGCAATACATCGGCGTAGATGTCCTTGCGCTGCGACTGGCGGTACGGGCCGTGCGGACCGCCGACATCGATGCCCTCGTCCCAGTCAATACCGAGCCAATTCAGGGCCTCGATGATTGCCTGATAAGACTCTTCGGAGTCGCGAGCGGCATCGGTATCTTCGATGCGGAAGACCAGCTTGCCACCAGTGTGACGGGCATATGCCCAGTTGAACAGGGCGGTGCGGATGAGGCCAACGTGCGGGGTACCGGTTGGCGACGGGCAAAAGCGTACGCGAACATCTGACATGCTTTCCCACGATACCCGCCCTCCCACCTGCAGGCATGCATAGGGTTACAGAGTCCACTCCCCAGCCACTTCGCCGGCGTATCCGGCGGCGCGCAGCCGCTCAACCCAGCTGCGCAGTGGCGCCTCACCGGTGCCCGGCGCGCCGCGGCCTGGGAAATCGGCAATCTGGACGTGCACCGGCAGGCTCACTCTTCCGGTCTCCACATCAGTGAGCCAGGCATCCACGTCGACGCCATTGGCCGCAAAATGGTAAAAGTCCGCGAGCACACCAGCACCAGTCTGTTGAGCTAACTCCTCGGCTTGCCACGGATCTGTAATGGGATAATCACTCATCCCGGACAGTGGCTCAATCAACGCGCGAACCCCACTGAGCTCCAGCTGGGCAGTAATCTCAGTCAGTCTTTGCACCTGCAAATCGGTCAGCTCCCCCGAGCGCCCCAGCAGCGCGTTCGAGCATTTCAGCCCAGTGGCCCGCGCAATCTGGCTCACTGCCTCCAGATGCCCCGCGGGCAGCCCATCCGTATCGAGCACTCCTCGCTGCCCCGCTGCCATGTCCCCTCCCCACAGATTCATGGCATAAAGACCGAGGCTGTCGTCAAAGAGGTCGCAAAAACCGGAAACCTCATCGGGTGCGGGCACTGCGAGGTCAAATGGCCACCAGAATTCCACGGCCGCGTAGCCGTCGTCACGCGCGGCGTTGACGGCGTCGTGCGGGGACATGTGTGCGTAGACCGTAGAACAGTTAATAATAGTGCTCATGACCAAAACGGTAGTAGTAACTGGTGGCGGCGCGGGCATTGGTCGCGAAATTGCTATGGCTTTCGCCTCCGATGGCTGGCACGTGCATATCTGCGGCAGGCGTATCGACGCGCTCGAGGCCGTTGCCGCCGAAGCGGACAACATCACTTACTCCAAGTGTGACATCACTGACCCCGAGCAGGTCCGTGCGATGTTTGAGGACGCGCAGGTGGCTACGGGAACCATTGATGTTGCGGTGCTCAATGCGGGGCTGCCCGGCACGCCCGCAGAGTTCGGAGAGACCGACATTGAGGACTTTCGCGCGGTCATCGATACGAATGTGGTCGGCTCGTACCTATGCGCACGCGAGGCGTTCGCGCGGATGAAGGCGGAGCGCAAGGGGAAGACGGATCAAGCAGGCGGCCGAATCCTGGTCAACTGCTCTATCGCGGCGCAGGTGCCGAGAGCCCATACGGCGGCGTACGCGACGTCGAAAAGCGCGCTTGCCGGAATGACCCATGTGCTTGCCCTGGACGGACGCGAGTATGGCATTACGGCAACGCGCATTGACATTGGCAATGCGCAGACTGACCTATTGGGGACGTTCACAGGCAGCGAGCCAATGTTCGATGCCAAGCAGGCTGCGGAGACCTTCCTCTACGCCGCGAATCTGCCGGCAAGTGCAGTCATCGATCAGCTCACGATTACCGCTGCGGGTATGCCCTTTTTGGGTAGGGGTTAGCCTGCCCCTTAAACTGGAGCACAACTGGGTTTAGATTGAGGAGGCGGGTTAGGGCTATGTCCATGGAAAACCACCCCTCTCTGGGCGGCGGAAACGAAGAAGAGAAGCAGGAGAATTCTCACCCGTCGAACGAGCCTGCAGCGACTCCGAAGCGTTCGACGCGCTGGGATACGTCCCGCCCGACCACCGCCCCGGACTTTTTGCTCTCCCGGGCACACGGCTCCATCCGCACGCAAGGTATTGAAGAGCAGCTTTCCGACCCCTGGCTCGCGGCCGAGGGACTGCACTCGGGCATTCACAAGATGGTAGTCGGCGCATTGCCCTTCGACTTGGACAAGCCCGCCGCCCTGACCGTTCCCCGGGAAGTCATCCGCTCCTCGCAGCCGCTGGAGCCACCCGCGCACTACCGTTGGAACGCACCGAAGCCCCACGCCAACATCGTCGCTTACGATCCCCCGCTCGACGAGCACGCTGAGCGCATCGCCGCAGCCATCCGCACAATCGAGTACTCGGCGCTGGAAAAGGTCGTGCTCGCGCGCGCCGTGGAACTCGAAATCGATCCCCCGATTGACCCACTCCTACTCGCATCGCGGCTTATCGACGGATCCCCCAACCGCGATGGCTTTGTCGTGGATCTCTCCCCCGCCGGTTCCGATTATGAGGGCAAGTTGCTCATCGGTTCGTCCCCGGAGATGCTGGTCCGCCGTACGGGCGACATCGTTGAGGCTTTTCCCTTGGCCGGGTCGCTGCCGAGGTCCCGGAATGACGAGGTGGACCGGGCGTCGGCCCGTCGTTTAGCGGACTCGCGCAAGAACCTAGACGAGCATGCCTTCGTCGTCGACGACATCGCCGACAACTTGGCGCCACTGTGCAGTTCGCTGGATGTTCCGGACAGCCCCGAGCTGATGAGCACCGCCGAGATGTGGCACTTGGCCACGCATATCCGCGGTCGGTTGAAGGATCCGTCGCTGTCCGCGCTGGATTTAGCGCTGGTGGTGCACCCGACACCAGCCATTTGTGGCACGCCGACGGAATCCGCCTTCGGCGTTATTCAGGCCGTAGAGACCAACCGCGGCTTCTACTCGGGCGCTGTCGGCTGGTGCGATGAGAATGGCGACGGCGAGTTCGTGGTCTCCATTCGCTGTGCCGAGATCGACACTGAGGGGTCCGTGGCACGACTATGGGCCGGAGGCGGCATTGTGTCACACTCCGACCCAGAAGAAGAAGTCACGGAGACCAGCGCCAAGATGGGCACTGTGCTCCGCGCTTTTGGAGTTAAGGGCGATTAGGCCAGGGCGCTTAAGCCCAGGCAGCTTAAGCCCGCTCCACCGGGTTGGCCAGCTTGCCGATACCCGGGATCTCAATCTCGATGCGGTCACCCGGGAACATCGCAGCGGTACCGGCCGGGGAGCCGGTGCAGATGACATCACCCGGCAGCAGCGTAATCGAGGCAGTGATGAACTCGATGATTTCCGGGATGGACATAATCATCTGGTTGGAGTTGGAGTCCTGCTTGGTCTCGGTACCACCCTCGTGAGTCAGGTGTGCCTTGATTGGCAGCTCGTTGTAGTCCAGCTCCGTCTGGATCCACGGACCAAGCGGGCAGAAGGTATCGATGCCCTTTGCGCGCGCCCACTGACCATCGGCAAACTGCAGGTCACGGGAAGAAACATCATTGACGATGGTGTATCCGAAGATCACATCGTGAGCGTTTTCCTTCTTGACGTTCTTGCACGGCTTACCAATAACCAGTGCCAGCTCGCCCTCAAACTCGACGTTGGTGGCGAAATCCGGAATGCGAATCGGCGCTTCCGGGCCAATGACGGCCGTCGGCGGCTTAATGAACATCGTCGGCGGCAGCGATTCTGCCGACTTCTTGAACACCTCGGCGACGTGGTCAGCGTAGTTACGACCAATAGCGATGACCTTCGACGGCAGCATTGGGGCGAGCAGACGTACGTCGGCAAGCGGCCAGGAACGGCCTGTCTTATTCAGCTGACCGAAAGGGTGCCCTTCGATTTCGTGCAAAGTAACTTCATTGCCTTCGCCCTCAACGAGCGCGAAGCACATGCCCTCTGGGTGGGCGATTCGAGCAATACGCATAAAAATAGGGTACACGTCACATTGCGATAATTATGCAACGACCCCCACTCTCTATACTCTGCGCTCTAAACTCCGCGGGATTCCTGCGCAAGCCACACCAGCGCACAGGCCAGCGCATCGTTGAACGCGTGATGGGCCTTAAAACGGGGAATGCCGTACTTGTCGCACAGTGACCACAACCGCAGCTCATCACGGACCGGCTCGCGGTTGGCTCGCAGAATCGCGTCGTACTCGCGTGTCATAGTGTCCGCCACCGGCACATCAAAGCGCGCATCGAAGTACTTCCGACACAACGGATCCAGGAAACCAACTTCCATCCGCGCGTAGTGCGCCAGCAACTTCCGTCCCCGTAGAGCTTCTAACAGCTTGCCGACGGCCACCTCTGCCTCTACCCCGGTTGCGACCATGTCGTCGGTAAGCCCATGCACCGTCGCCGACTCGCCGACGCTCACCTCCTCGCGCTCTGGGCGAATGAGAAGGTGTCCCGATTCTTCCAGTACGATGTCGCGGCCTTCGACGGCAACCCAACCGATGGAAAGCAGCTGATCCTTGGAAGGATCCAGACCGGTGGTTTCCACATCGACCGCGAGCCAAGCATTGTCGCGGATAGGGGTGTCCAGGAGTTTCTTGCGGGGTTTGAAAAACTTCAACATTGCGCGCTCACACAGCTAACTCACACAGCTAAACTACGACATCGCCCGGATGGGATACTTCGCCCCGAGGCTCTGCTGCAACTTGCGGATAACACCAAACGCATCGCGCAGGTGCTCGCGTTCCAGGCTGGAGAGACGCTTCGGGTAGATGTGGTTATTCGGCTGCTCGCCAGCGTTGAACTGGGCCTGCTGGTGATGAAGCTGCACCGTGCACAGGAACTCGAACGCATCCGCCAGATCCTGCGCACCCTGACGGCTCACGCTTCCGGCACCCGCACTCGCCGCCAAGCGTTCACGCGTCGACAGCTGTGGCAGGCCGGCCGCCACAGTAAATAGACGCGCCATCTGCACCACAGCAGCAGTTCCCCCCTTCTTGATGTCCAGGGTCTCTGCGTGCTCGCCGCCCTTTTCCAGCACCAGGCCACGGAAGAAGCCGAGCGGCGGCTCCCGCCAGGCCGAGAGCTTGGCCAAGTGCGCGTGCAGGCGCTGCGACCCCTGGGCCAGCGGCAGGTAGGCCGCACGAAGGCCCTCCACCAGTTGCACATCGCCCGCTACCGCTCGCATGTCGAAGAAGGTCTGTGCATGTAACAGGGCCTCCGCCTCCGGTGCCGTAATCCACCCGTGGAAAGTGCGCAGCCACTGCGACTTGGTCATCCGCCACGCAGGATTGCTGGCCATCATGTCCCCTGGACAGAGCGGATAACCGACTCGGTCGAGGTTGGTGCAAATCTCGTCGCTAAGCGCGGCGAAATAGTCAGCATGAGCGTCGGCGTCGTAATCGTCGGCGAGGACCAGCGCATTGTCCTGATCGGACGCGAGCCCCATCTCTCCGCGCCCATGCGAGCCCAGTACTGCAAAGGCATAGCTAACCGGTGGCGGCCCAAGCTTTTCCTCCGCAAGCGCCACCAGGCGTCGGGTGACAGCATCGGCCACGGCGGTCAGCAGCTTGGCGACCTCCTCCCCCGAATCACCTCGGTCAATAAACCGGCCGACAATCCGCCGCGCGTTCTGAGCAATCTCCGCAATCTCGGAGATATCGCTCTTTCGCGCCAGCGTCGCCGTCGCGTACACGGGATCGGTGTGCAGACTGCGCAGGAGGTCGCCAATGACAATCATGCCGACCACCCGCGTCCCATCGTGCACCGGCAGATGATGGTAACCACGCTCGGCCATCAGCAGCATGGCCTCAAAAACCAGCAGGTCGGGACTGATGGTTTCCGGGTTCCCGGTCATCACTTCGCTTACGAGACTCTCCGCCGGCTTGGCTTCTGCCAGCACTCGACGACGGAGGTCACGGTCAGTGATGATGCCGACGAGCGGGCTCTGGTTGGCGCCTGCAGACTCCATTACGAGCAAACTGGAGACATTCCGCTCCGTCATAATCTGCGCCGCCTCTTGTACTGTCGTATCAGCGCTGCAAGTAACCAGCGATGTTTCCATCAGGTCCGCAACCCGTGTGCGCAACGACTCCGATGCCGCAGTACTCCGCAGCTTCGATGCCACTGCGCGAATGCGCGCGTTTTCACCGCCGTAATAGCGCCGGACCTCTACGAACTGGTCATTGAGCTGGTCAAAGACCTCCTTGGAGATCACCAGGAATACGCAGTCCTCCACTGCCGTCATCGTGTACAGCGAGGGGTCACTGCTCAGCAGCGTCGAATAGCCGAAATGATCTCCCACATCTCGCCTGTCCAACAGCGTGCCAGCTGGGTCAAAGAGATCCACCATGCCGGAGCGAATAATGAAACAGCTGTTGTTATCCGCACCCGCCCGGATAATCTCCGTTCCACGACGGGCATAGCGCATGGTCAAAAGCGGTGGGATAGTCGCGCGCTCTTCATCGTTGAGGTCCGAAAAGGGGCGAGTATGGCTGAGGAAGTCTGCGATTTCCGCAAGCTCGACGGTCATGGGGTCAATTATCCCCTATTTTTGCTCCCAATAGGACTGATTTGCGGGAATACTCGACCTTATGACCAATTCCACACACAGCGCTTCAACAAATTCCGAATGGCCGCTCGACGCCCACATCCTCGGCAGGATGGACAAGCTCGCGGCACTCGTCGCCACGCTTGACGACGACACCTTCAATGCAACCCTCCCCATCCCAGCCATTAACTCCCTGGCCGTGCTGCTACGACATGTGACTGGATCCGCGAGGTACTGGCTCGAGCGCGTCTGCCTTGGGCGTGATTATGTCCGTGATCGCGATGGGGAGTTTTCTGCTCATTGCAGTGTTTCGGAAGGGCTGGAGATTTACCACCGTGACCGCGCGGCCATTGAATCGGCGCTGGTGGAGTTGCAAGGCGTGGACCGCGCTGGTGCTCCTGCTGTTATTCCTACCGATAAGGACGACGGTTTTGCGAATCTAGCTTAAATCATTTGCGAAACTGCTCCGCATAGCTAAACCCACCGCTTCACCGCGGTGGGTTTAGTCGTTTTCGCTCTGTTCCAGTCGTTGACTAATAAGGAACACAACATGGTTCGTCCCCTCTAAAACGACTTCTAGCCCGGAACCCCATATCGGTTTTCCGAGCTAGATGGATAAAAGTATTCAGTTGGTCTTAAGCGGCCTCGCGCGCAGGCGGCGCGTTCGGGCTTGCCTTCTCGCGCGCCGGATCGCGCGGCGGTACAGGTTTACCAGAGTCAGGAGGCGGAGTCTTTTCATCCCGATCCACCCGGCCAAGAAAACGCCGAATCATAGATACATTGGCCGCGACCACACCAAGAGCTGTATAGAAGAAGGCCGCAGCAAAACCGCGTACAGGTCTTCTCGTATGGTCACCAATAGCAGCACCACCACGATTGTTCTTTACATAGTCGTTGCGGGTTTCAATCACATTGCGCCACGTGCCATACACCTTCTTCCATTCCGGTGTCTTAAAAGCAGGGCCAGTTTGGCGGTAGCGCATTCCCTCCTTATTC
The DNA here is from genome assembly GCF_001812455.1 of Corynebacterium sp. HMSC076C10. Classification (NCBI taxonomy): domain Bacteria; kingdom Bacillati; phylum Actinomycetota; class Actinomycetes; order Mycobacteriales; family Corynebacteriaceae; genus Corynebacterium; species Corynebacterium sp. HMSC076C10. Next base: position 93,060 of record NZ_KV809157.1, on the reverse strand, counting down.
GGGATGGTTACCGAGACCTTATTGGTACAGCACTTTCCTTTTGCCTTGCGCGCGGTAGATAGATTTGGCCCGGAGATGGAGGGTAGTCCTCTGTCTCTCGCGTCCTGGCGCTGACTCTTTTCCACCAAGGGACATGCCAGTGTCTTTCCTTTACCTCGTCCCGGACACATAAACATCTGGCTCTCACCGGAGAGCTTCTTGCCTTTTCTCCGCATGGCAAAGGCGCGGCGCTCGTTGATCCGCTGGTTGTAGGTGGCCTCATCAATACGTCCGGCATAGAAGTCTTCGGTGGCTTCCACCAGAGGTTTCGGCATGGCAGGACAATACCAGTGGCCTTCAACTAACCCCATGGTTTCATAGGATCCGCGCTTTCCCAGCTGATTGGTTCTGTAGTCTCCCACCAGGGTATAGCCGAGTTTGCGCAGTGGTTCATGGAAGTCTTTGGTCTTAGCCACCGCGAAGTAAGCACGATCGCCCACCACTGTGCCCTTAGGTGTCTCAGGATCATCCGTTAAATGCCGCATGGCTTCCAACCCACGGATCGCAGGGTTGTGGCTGGGCCGGTCGAAGGCCATGCCCATAATCAGGTGTGGCTGTGCATATGGGCCTTGGTCGCGGATGACTCCGGCAACAAGTGTGGCCTCCCAACCCCACACATGCTTGGCGTTTCGCTTTCGGTTTGATTCGCCATGTGTTTCTTGTCGCTCGTCACGGGAGTACCAGCCTGCCTCCGGCTCGGAGGACATGAGATCGTCCGGTCGGTTCGTCCATCGGTTGTTGCCACGGCGCACGCCTGGAATAAGTGTTCCGTCTAGGGTGAGGTCTCCCTGCCAGTTGGCTCGGTATTCTTCGGGCATGTCCTCGGTACTTGCCATAACTAGCTCATTGAACACGTAGGTGGCGCGCTGCCATTTTTCCTCGCGGCGCTCAGGGTCTTGTTCGTCCATCAGCCGGTTGAATTCAGCACGGGTAAGCCTGGCGCGGTGCGGGATGTTGTCGAATGGGTCAACGACATCAAGGAAGCTGTGCAGCGCACGCCACAGGCGGTAGTACCAGTTGCTGTGCTGGGTTGCGTAAAAGTCACCTACCCGTCGTGCCTTATCGCGGCTGGGCAGGTTAAGGAGTTCTAAAGCCTTGTCTGTCGTATCAGGCGAGGCCAGGAGCGTCGTCATGGTGGTCAAATGCATGGGTTGACCAGAACGCGCCAGAATCAGGTAGAGCGCAAGGATGGTGCGGTCGTTAACGGATTTAGGCCTGCCTCCTTTGGCGGGGTCGTAGCCGTCTACTCGCCTCCAGGTGTCAAGATGGTGGCAGATGTCGGTGCGGTCGATGATGGTCAATGCCCAGGAAACGCTGGCTCCATCCAGGCGAAGCAGCGGGGTGGGTGTGGTGTTGAAGTGGGCCACCTAGACTTCGCCTCCTGCTCTCGGTTCGACGACTCGAAGCGGCGGGTAGTCTGGTTCGTCCCTGTTGCCGCTGATCCACTCACGGTATTCGGTCTCGGTGAGCGCGCCAGATTCAACGATCATGTGGTGAAACGTGTCCTGGAAGGGCTGGATGCTTCCGGTGGCATAGACCAGATGGTTAAAGTCCACGCGCTCGGCGGCATGAGTAGCGATCCAGGTATAGCGCAGCCTGGGCAGTGTCGGGGCAAGGCCGGTACTCGATGGGTTCTGGCTGGTCTTGTGGATGAAGTCAGCAATCAGGTGTGGGCCTGTGGCATCGTTGCGGCGGCGCGCCGAGTTGGGTTTTACCAGTGGTTCGTCTCTACGGTCGTCGCCCACGCCATGCAGCACTTGGCGCATGAGGTCGTCGAAAGGTGCAGTCAGCGGAACGGTACGCGGCTTTAGCCCACGACCACCGCGTGCATGAACCGCCAGCACTGTGCCAAAGTCGGTGAAGTCGCCATAACGGCAGTGATAGATTTCCTCGGTGGACATGCCAGCACCTAAAGCCAGTGACACGATGATGCAGGCCACGCGCCGCGACTCGCGGCGGGGGCGGGAGTGAACCCAGTCGTCGATTCGGATAAGTTCGCTGGCGTTGTAGGCGCGGCGCGGAGCCGTAGCTGCCGGGTAAAAGACCTCCGGTAATTCTTCTGCCCACTCCAGCGCGCCTTCTTGGCCAATGACATGGCTTGCGCAGCGGTTGAGGATGCGGCGGGTGGCATTGAGGCTGGATTTGGATAAATCCGCTGTACGGGCTTGTAAGTAGGTGCGGATCTTTCCGCCATCGCGCAGCAGGTAGATACAGCCGTCCACGGAGATGTCGTCGTACCAGCGGTCGCGCATGTAGCAAAAGTACGTGGCGAGCACGCGCTTGCGGTTGCGCTCAACGGTAGGAGTTGTAGGTGGCAGTAATCCGCGTGTCGTCAGTGTGTCGATCACAGCGTAGACCTCATTGTATTTAGACTTAGGTGGTTCGTCTTTTTCTTCTTGTTCAAAGGAAGTGGTCTCGTGGCTTCCGACCTTCCCGCCGAGGCTCCGGTCAGGCGTTACGCCAACTGGCCTAATGCCCATATCGAGGCCCACGATCCGGTCATGCGGAAATTGCAGGACTTTGCCCGCAACGTCCAGAAACTCACCCTGGACGGGAGCTACCCCAGTGCCAAAGACTTGGCCGAGGCCTGCGGTATCCCCACCTCCACCATCACCCGAATCATCCGCGGCGAGATGATCCCGACGGGACGTGTCATTGCCAATATCGAGGTCACCACAGGCAAGCCCTTGTGGCCGCGCCATCGCAGCAACCGATACGGCAGTCAGTGACCCGAGGGTTGGAAACTACATGTTTCCGACACTGGTAAGGCGGGTGTGAGTTACATGGGTGTCGTTCATGGCTCACGAGGTGAGCACACCTACACCACGAAATAGGTGGCGGTGCCTTCTTACCTCAGACCATGAGTAAACCCGCAGGTCACAGGGCGGTTCGTCCCTGGTGCGGTCTGTGCGCCATGAGACGAGTTTTGCGTATCCGCAATCCAACTTTGCAGATGTGCAATCGCTAGGGATAGCTCAGGAAGTCTCCGTGAGCCGAGCTACAGCACGTACAGGCCTCCACCTGGGGTGCCATGAGTCGATCCTCCGGCCAAAAGAATCCGGTAGGCATGGCGGCGGTTAGCTCCGGCCTCGACCACGTAGTCCTCAAACTGGTGCAAGGACTTCAGTCCTGCCGCAGCACACAGCACATCAGCGGGAACTCCGGCTGCAATGCGGTCGATAATCCACGTATTGCGCAGCCTGCGGGTATCCGGCACCATATCCGGCGATGTACTAGGTGTTACCCGGCGGAGATACGCCGAGAGCTGGCTGACGTTCTCGTTGTCGCGGCCTGGCCTGAACAGGTAGTCCTCCGGGCCGGTAGCCATAATGACCGGCTGAAGTACCTCGATATGAGACTTGAGCAGTGGCACCTCGCGCGGGCCAGCCCCGCGGTAGCCGTGCGGAAACAGCAGCACCCCGTCGCCGTCAACACGCACGTCTTTGCCGCGCAGCGTGCAGATTTCTCCTGCGCGCAAGCCCGCACCAAGCGTGAGTGCTAGCACCGTAGTGAAGTTGCGGCGGCGGGCAGCTGTGGGTTGCGACTCGGCCCAATCCCACATCCTGTCACAGGCATAAGAGCCGTAGGGTTCAAGGGTTGGCTCGTAGCTAATCGGGTGCTGGTAGTCAGGGTTCCAGTCGTCGTTGATCACCTCCGCCACACGACACAGCAGCGAGCGCTGGGTTCCTGCGGTGGACGGGCTGAGCTTTGCACCACCTCCGGCAAGGAAGTAGTTTCCGATGATGTCGGGGTGGAAGACGGTCTCGACAGTCACCACGCCGTAGCTCACCCAGACCCAGGCGGCGAGCTTGGACACGCAGTTGAGCGTGTTGCGCAGTGCGTCGCGGCTGGTGTTATCCGGGGTGATGTTAAGTGCGCGCACGCACTCGCGGGTGAAGTCGGCAACGTGGCTCCACGGCTCAGAGCGCACGGCGTGTGGTGTGTAGTTGGCGATGATCGCCTCATAGTCGGCGGTGGTGTAGTTACTGGACATGGGCCTTTCCTTCGTCGGCACGATCGCAGTGGAATGGGGCGGTGTAGTGGATGCTACGTAGCTAGGCCACGCAGTGCACTCCGCTACACATAGTCTTGTTTGCCGATCTGCAATCTGGCAAGCAGGTGGCCTCACACCGCCAACTTCGCAGGAATTTCTTATATGGCCTGCATGTTTGCGGTTCCGCAAACATCTACCAGACGAACCACCACATCATGTTGTGGAGATCAAAAAAGGGACATGCCATATTTAGTACCCCCGCGCGAGCCTCGGACACGGCCTTAATCCTACCCACCAAGTCCTTCAAGGCCCCGCTTTGTGGCCCACAGCTATGTCCACCACAACATGTAGATCCGCTGCCCCCGGTTGTGGCTAACCGATACGTGCGCGACCTGCGCGGAGCCTCAACCACACCCCGCACCGACTAGCGTGACCACCGTCGAGCGCGATTGCGTATCCGCAATTTTGTCTTAACTCACGCGGCTTGTTGCCATACCTCGCACATCGGCAACCCACCGCGCGGACAGTTTGCGTATCCGCAAATTTCTACCTGTTACCGTGCCCGACACTTGACATTTCCACTGCTCACACCCTCAAAGGAAAGGGACGAACCATGTCCACACTCGACATGAGCACACCACTGTACTGCCAGTACTTCACCGCCGAGCTTGAGGTAGACGACCTCGCCCAAGTCACCGAAACCCTGAAACAGGGAAAACAGGTGGCCGACACCATCTTGTCCATGTCCACCGCCGCGCTCTACAACCACGTCATTAGCTTCACAGGCCCGCAGGGGCTTATCACCGAGCGCGAAATCAACGTCCTCACCGCGTTTAACTCCATGTCGGTGGCCACTGCCCCGGTGCGCGTCACGTTTGTCACCCTGGCCGACACTTACGGAAACCGTGCGGGACTCACCCGCATCCAAGGCGGTGAGTCCGCCCGCGGCCTAATCCCGCTTACCCGGTCTGTAAACGAGGCCACGGTTGCAGACATGTCTGCCACCACACCAGGACTCACCATCAATCTGCCCAATAGTGTCCACGACGACCTGATCATTCGCTGCACGACTTTTGACCCGGACGGGTGCGTTCCCGAAGCAAAGGACGAGTTTCCCGGCGTGGACTACTGCCCTAGCCTGTACCACCTTTTGCGGGACGAACCATCTCCAGGCATCGACATCACCCACGACATTATCCGCGCACTACTTCCCTACCGCGGGATCCACATGGAGGTAGAGCCGAGGATTCTCGATGGCGATGTAGACATCGAGCGGCTGTAGCTGCTGGCTACGCTGTAAGCCATGAAGGAACCCAGCTGTGGTGTGTGCTGCGGCTGGGTTTCTTCTTGGGGAGGGTGAAGAGGGGACGTGATGGGACACCGGCCACGTCTTAAGTCGGGCAGCGTCTCCGCCAGACCCGGCAGAACTTGCGCACCGCTGACTGTAAGCATATACTTACACCTGACATCGTTCGATTACGATACGGAGGGATGATGGACGCAGCACGGCTCGCTCAGATGCTCAGTGCTCTTGGAAGTGAGCCTCGGTTGCGAATTATCGCCTCCCTAGAGACGGATTCGACCCATGTCAGTGAGCTGGCCCGCCGACTCGGGATGTCTCGGCCACTGCTCTACCAGCACCTCAACCGCTTGGAAGCTGCTGGACTCATCGAGAGTGGCCTGGAACAGCTCGGAGAGAGCCGGGTGAGGAAGCACTACTGGGTCGCTCCGTTTCAGCTTGAAGTAACTCCAGACCACATTAGGCACCTGATTAATCAAGAACAGAAAAGGGAATCTTCGTGACACTTACCGCTACCGTATTTCTTGTCATCCTCGCCGCCGCATTACCACTCGCGATCTTCGTTGCTCTTACCGTCTGGGTGGTACGCACCGTCACCAGCGCACGACGCGAAACGGCGACGGCGATCGATGGTTCCAACCAACTCATCGTGGAGCATCTACGCAACATCACCGAGCGGTTGGATCGGATTGAGGCCCAACTCAGCGAGATCCCCGAGTAATCAGGCTCTTCCTTAAACAAGGGGCGCGGTGGTTTTGGCTCCGCGCTATGGGCTGTCACAGCGTATGCGCTAAGCACGTCGCGTAGACCTCCAGCAACATAAACTTGCTTGTGACTTTGGCGGCGGGGTGTGTCTCCGGTCGTGGCGTTATCCTGTCCCTCTCGCGGATAGGGGCTAGGACTGGGGACGAACCACGTGGTGTGCCCCCACCTCCGACACCGCCCCGGCCCACCTGCCGACGGAACCGGGAACGGAAACCGACGGAAACCATAGCTGTGGTTCGGGTCGTTGCAGGTGGGTGGGTAGTTTCGCAAAAGACTCAGGACCGTTGGTGGTGCGGCAGCATCGAAGGCGTGATTGTGCATGTCTTCCACGAGGCGGCTCAGCACCTGGGACATGCGGAGATTACGAGGGATGCGCTAGTGGCAGGACTGGGAGGGGATGATTCCGATAACGGCGCAGGAAGCTCATCCCCATACCCCCTTGACACCATCATCGATGTACTTCGCCAGGTCGGACATGCGTCGGACTTCATCGAGCACACCGCCGACGGTAAGACTCACATCACTACCGTCGATGGCAAAACTGTGATTGCCTAGCCCTCTCCCCCCCCTATTTTTTACTGCGCTACTTCAAAGCAGCAGCAATGCGGTCGCCAACCTCAGCGGTCTTGATCGGGCCACTACCGCGAGTAGCCATGTCAGCTTCCACAGCAGCCTCGATGCGCTGGGCGTCTTCCTCACGACCCAGGTGGCGCAGCATCATGGCACCCGACAGAATGGCTGCCGTCGGGTCCGCGATCCCCTTGCCAGCAATGTCTGGCGCGGAGCCGTGAACGGGCTCGAACATGGACGGGTTGGTATTGGAGGCGTCAATGTTACCGGACGCCGCCAGGCCGATACCGCCCGACACTGCACCAGCCTCATCAGTAATGATGTCGCCAAAGAGGTTGTCGGTGACGATGACGTCGAAACGCGAAGGATTAGTGACGAGGTAGATCGTCGCAGCGTCGATGTGCGAGTAATCGACATCTACCTCTGGGTATTCCTTAGCGACCTCATCGACCGTGCGCTGCCACATACCGCCGCCGTGCACCAGCACATTGGTCTTATGGACAAGCGTCAGCTTCTTACGACGGGTCATAGCCAGCTCAAAGGCGTAGCGGACCACGCGCTCAGCGCCGAAGCGGGTATTGACGGAGGTCTCGTTGGCAACCTCGTGTGGCGTGCCGACGCGAATCGCACCGCCGTTACCTGTGTAGGCACCTTCGGTTCCCTCGCGGACGACCACGAAATCAATTTCGCCCGGGTTCTTCAGCGGTGACTCGACACCCGGGAAGAGCTTGGAAGGACGCAGATTGACGTGGTGATCCAGCGCGAAGCGCATCTTCAACAGCAGGCCGCGCTCGAGAACGCCCGGAGGTACGTTCGCCGGGTCACCGATGGCACCGAGCAGAATAGCGTCGTGCTCGCGCAGGGAGTCAAGGTCAGCGTCGGTAAGCAGTTCGCCATTGCGCAAGTACCGACGCGAGCCGAGGTCGTACTCGGTAGTGTCGAACTCGCCGATAGCAGCCTTGAGCACCTTCAGCGCCTCTGCCGTAACTTCCGTGCCGATGCCATCACCCGGGATGACGGCGATCTTCAGTTTTCCTGCCTCAGTCATTTTTTGAGATACCCTTCTCACTATATGGACGCAAATGAGTGTAGCAGAACCTAGCGCTCACTCCCCGTCACTGTCTGCGCGATTTTTACCATCTCCATCGTTTTCACAATCCACCCCGCCTACTGCTCTCTCCTTTTCCATATCCCGCCGCACCTTATCCACTAGGCCGCGGAGACTGTCATGCAATTTGCGACGTTTCTCATTGTGCTCAGCCAGCGCAGCGGTCTTCTTTTCAGTCTGCGAGGCAAAGGTGTAACGACCATGCCCGGTGTGCTCTTTTTCCGACTGCGCAAACGGCCCTTCATCACAAGAGAGGAACGTCCAAGCTTCGATCCCATCATCACCTCGAACAACTCGCCACATACCGGCAGTTTTGAGGTTGTGGTGCCTTCGACAGAGACAATGGAGATTATCTGTGTGCGTGACCCCTTCCTTTGGCCGCTCACCACCGGAAAGGCTGTGATCAAATTCCACAATATGGTCGATATCGCACTTTTCTGCGGGGACATCGCATCCAGGAAAACTACACACACCGTCACGGGCACGCACGAATGCACGCTGAGACTCAGAGGGCCGATACCCCTCAACCGCACTATCCCCCAGCACCCGCAATGCCGATACCCGCTTCAGCCAAGACTCGGCCACCAGCGAAGAAAGCCAACCTGCGCCAGCGAGCCACACTGGAGTGTTTTCCGGTTCGCCATCCTCCCCGGGAGAGAGCACTCGGAAGAGTTCCAGATTCACCTCCACCTCACAAGTACCGCGTAACGCATGCATGAAAGCTGCCGCGCGACTCACTTTCATCTTCTTAGCCACTGCGTCGATAATTGCAAGGGCTTCCACTGCATGATGCCGCTCGAGGACAGTAGTCAGTGTCGTAACTCCAGCGTCACCATGTTCATCAACTGCGATAAACTCCTTAGCCGTCATACGATCGCCGAAGTAGTCGAGAGCCGCAGCTTGAACCTCCCGTACCTCCTCCGACTCCACGGGATTATCCGCCGACTCTCCATCCGCCTCGACCTGGTATGCCGCCGCATCAATTGCAGCATCTACGGTCGCCTCCACATTCCGGGCCAGGACCCTATCAGCCTGCAACCCAGCGACATCCACATCACGTGGCCGCACTTCCGGAGCACACTCACCAATCACTCGCTGCACCCGCGTTGCCATCGCACGCACGCCACGGAGTGCCTCCCCGTCGCGCCTAGGCTTAACGACGTCCACGAGACCCGACTCCACTGCGTCAACCTTGTCATCGGCTACAGGTCGGGTATGTTTACCAAGCATTGCTAAATGCCTCATCGACAAATGCCCGCGCTCCTGACACATTTCCGCTAGTTGCGGCATACGTCCAAGCATGTAGCCAATTTCCATATATTTGTTCACTTCGGCGCGTGAGATTCCAAGCACCACCGACCAATAAGCCAAATGAGCTTCGACATCGCCATCATCTGGTGGTGCGACCCGCTGAGCGATAACCATCTGCAGACGATTAATCTCGCGCATCACTTCAGCGAGCGAATGAGCCCTCACCTCATGGCTGAACCGAAATTCCCCACACGATTCCAACTCTGACATTGCACTGTCCCCTCCCTAACGAGGTCCCCTAACGAACAGTTCTTTATCAATTCGCCCACACCATATCCCCCACCCCGGATTCAAACCGCTGCGCACCCCAAAAATCTCCACATTATTCGAACACTATTTCGAACTAAAGCCGAAAGAAAATCCCGCCCTACGACGCAAACTTCGTCGTAAAGCGGGAACCGCACTAGAAACCTAGTCGACCGGCTTCATGGAACCGTTTTCGAGGAAACGACGGTGGAAGTCATAAGAAGTACCCAGGTCATGCGGAGTATGCAGGTACGGGGTGGCCCTCTCAGCACACTCAACGTATTCGAGCAGCGCCTCCTTGTACATCGGGTGCGCACACTTCTCAATGACAACACGGGAACGCTGACGCGGCGCCAGCCCACGGAGGTCAGCCAGACCCTGCTCAGTGATGATGACCATCACGTCATGCTCAGTGTGGTCAACGTGAGAGACCATCGGCACGATTGCGGAAATGTCGCCATTCTTAGCCAGCGACGGGGACACGAACGTAGAGATGTAGGCGTTTCGGGTGAAGTCACCGGAACCGCCAATGCCGTTCATCATGCGGGAGCCAGCCACGTGAGTGGAGTTGACGTTGCCGTAGATGTCAGCCTCAATCATGCCGTTGGTGGTAATCAGCCCCATGCGGCGGACCAGACCCGGGTTATTGGAGATGTCCTGCGGCCGCAGAACGATCTTCTCGCGGTAGTCAGCAGCATTCTCGTTCATACGAGCTGCATATTCAGGAGACAGCGAGAATGCAGTACCGGAAGCCACGGTCAGCTTGCCAGCATCCATCAGGTCGACCATGCCGTCCTGGATAACCTCAGTGAAGGAGGTCAGGTTCTCATACTTGGAGTCGAGCAGACCTGCGAGAACGGCGTTCGGAATGTTACCGACACCCGACTGCATCGGCAGCAGGTTCTCCGGCAGACGACCGGCCTTGACCTCCCCATCGAGGAAGTCGAGCAGGTAGCCGGCAATGGCCTTAGAGTCATCGTCCAGCGGCTTGAACGGCGAGTTACGGTCCTCGGCGTTCGTCTCGACGACAGCGACAACCTTATCGACATCGATCTGAACATCCGGAGTACCGATGCGGTCCCCCGGGTTCACAATCGGAATCTCCTTACGGTTCGGAGGCAGGCCGACACTGTAGATGTCGTGCATACCCTCGAGATCCTCGGACTGCCAGGAGTTGACCTCAATAATAATCTTCTCTGCAGCATTCAAGTAAGAAATGCTGTTACCAACCGAAGAGGAAAGAATCAGGGAGCCATCGGCCTTAATGCGAACAGCTTCGACCACGGCAACATTGACCGGGCCAAAAAAGCCCTGCTCAGTCATCGGGCCAGAGTGCGACAGGTGAATATCACTATAGAAGGCATCGCCTGCATTAATACGGTTACGCATTCCCGGGTCGGACTGGTACGGCATACGCCACTCAACACCATTGGCCTTCGCCAGCGCACCATCAAGTTCCGGAGCGGTAGACGCGCCGGTCAAGACCTTAATCTTAAACTCGTCGCCACGCTCGTGAGCGGCCTCCATGCGCTCAGCGAGAGCCGGCGGGACAACCTTCGGGTAGCCAGCACCGGTAAATCCGGCAAAGCCCACCATGTCTCCGTGGTTGATGAACTGCGCCGCCTCCTGCGCGGTCATCACCTTGGATTTGAGACCAGCATGGGCAATACGATCTGACATGAATTCACCTTTCTATATCCCCCAACGCGACTATCGGGGGTAGTGCTTCGAACACCAAAGCACACCCCCAACCCTATCAACGAAGCGGTTAGTGCCTTTCATTCAGATGCCCGAAAGCGCCCCCATTTTAGGCACACTTCACGCGACACTAAAGCCGACTACAACACCGTTTTATGCCCTACGTCACAACTGACCAACAATCAGCCATGCGACACATTCACAACCCCTTGCCTAGCCCAATTCGCGCAGTAGTTATTGATAATCATTTTCAGTACGTTAATCTTGTCGGGTGACTTCTACCGAATTTTCTGATAGCACCACCGAGACCACTCCCGTCACCGTCCTGTCCGGATTCCTGGGCGCCGGCAAGACCACCCTCCTGAACAACCTCCTGGCAAACTCACAGGGGCGCAAAATCGCGGTCATCGTCAACGACTTCTCGGAAGTCAACGTCGACGCCGCCCTCATCGAGCAGGGCACATATCTCGAGCGCGGCGAGGACCGTTTCATCGAAATGTCTAACGGCTGCATCTGCTGCACGCTGCGAGATGACCTCGTGGAAAACGTCGGCAAGCTCGCGCGCAGCGGCAAATTCGAACACATCGTCATCGAATCCACCGGTATCTCCGAACCCATGCCAGTCGCCGCTACCTTCGAGTGGGAATTCGACGACGGCCGCCGTCTCGCCGACATCGCCCCCATCGACACGATGGTCACGCTCGTCGACGCCTCTACATTCCTCGACAGTCTCCGCCAGGGGCGCGCGCTGCCTGACGACGAACGCACGGTCGCCGACCTCCTTGTCGACCAGGTGGAATTCGCCGATCTCATCCTCATCACCAAATCCGACCTCGCAGGCGAAAAGCTCACCGGCGGTACCGAGGAAACGATCCGCGCAATGAACCCCCGCGCACGCATCGTCCGCGTGACTAACGGCGAAATCGCAACCTCTGCCATTCTCGACGCATCGCTTTACGACGAAGGTACCGCGGCCACTTTCCACGGATATGCAGAAGAACTTGCGAATCCCCACACGCCGGAGACTGAAGAATACGGCATTTCTTCGGTTGTTTTCCGAGGCAACCGACCCTTCGACCGCGAACGACTAATCAAGGCTCTCCGCGGCACAAAGGGGCTCGTACGATCCAAGGGGCACTGCTGGATTTCCGACCGCCTCGAAGTCGCCCACGTGTGGAGTCAGGCGGGGCCGAACCTGAAAATCACCCCTGCCGTCATGTGGGCGCAGACCGATGTCCCACCATCCAATGAGGTCGTACTCATCGGTGTGAAATTTAACCCAGAGGCCACACTGCAGGCATTCGAGGATGCCATGCTGACTGACGAAGAAGTGCGGGAATTGCTGTAACAAAGCCCCTGGAAGAGCGCCGATAAACGACCCGCTGAAGCGATCAGAGTGTCATAAATCACTTCTCAACCTGCGGGTGTGGCAACACACTGTTAGCGCATGCTAGGTTAGGCGACAAAACTAAAGTCGAACAGTCTATCTAGGAGATGACATGTCTGATCGCATCGCACATGCCGGTTTGCGCGGCAAGGTAATGACCGCCGACGAGGCTGCACAGTTTATCAATCATGGTGATGCCCTCGGCATCTCTGGCTTCACCGGTGCTGGCTACCCGAAGGCCCTGCCGACTGCGCTGGCAAACCGCGGCAAGGAACTCCACGCCAAGGGTGAAGAGTTCACTGTCGACATCTACACCGGCGCTTCCACTGCCCCGGACTGTGACGGCGTGATGGCAGAAGCTGACATCATCCGCTACCGCATGCCGTACCAGGGCGATCCGGCACTGCGTAAGTCCATCAACTCGGGCAAGGCGAAGTACCAGGACATCCATCTCTCCCACTCCGCGCTGTACATCGAGCAGGGCTTCCTGCCGATTGACGCCGCGATTGTAGAGGTCACTCGTATTACGGAAGATGGACACCTCGTTCCGTCGTCAAGCGTTGGCAACAACGTCGAGTGGATGGACAACGCTGACAAGATCATCATTGAGGTCAACTCGTGGCAGTCCGAGGAACTCGAGGGCATGCACGACATCTACCGCATTCAGCACCTGCCTAACCGCACGCCGGTGCCGATCAACGCCCCGGGTGACCGCATTGGTACCCCTTACATCGACATCAACCTGGACAAGGTTGTCGCAGTTGTCGAGACCAACGCGCCGGACCGCAACTCCCCGTTCAAGCCGTTGGATGAGACCTCGAAGGCTATTGCCGGCCATTTCCTCGACTTCCTCGAGGGCGAAGTTCGCGCGGGTCGCCTGGCTTACGACCAGTACATCATGCAGTCGGGCGTCGGTAACGTTCCGAACGCCGTGATGGCGGGTCTGTTGGACTCCAAGTTTGAGAACATCAAGGCCTACACCGAGGTTATTCAGGACGGCATGATCGACCTGATTGACGCAGGTAAGATGACCGTCGCTTCGGCTACCTCCTTCTCCCTGTCTCCGGAAGCGGCCGAGCGTATGAACAACGAGGCTGCTCGCTACCGCGAGAACATCATTCTGCGCCCGCAGCAGATTTCTAACCACCCGGAGGTTGTCCGTCGCGTCGGCCTGATCGCCACCAACGGCATGATTGAGGCCGATATCTACGGCAACGTCAACTCCACCCACATCAACGGCAGCCGCATGATGAACGGCATCGGCGGTTCCGGTGACTTCACCCGTAACGCCTTCGTTTCCTCGTTCATCTCGCCGTCGCTGGCGAAGGACGGTGCAATTTCGACTATCGTTCCGTTCGCTTCGCACATTGACCACACCGAGCACGACGCCATGGTCATCATCACCGAGCGTGGATTCGCTGACCTGCGTGGCCTGGCACCGCGTGACCGCGTGGCGAAGATGATTTCCGTTGCACACCCGGAGTACCAGCCACTGCTGGAGGAGTACTACGAGCGCGCGCTGAAGACCGCTCCGGGCATGTCTACCCCGCACGACCTGCGTACTGCCTTCGACTTCCACGTCAACATGATTGAGAAGGGCTCGATGAAGGGCTAGGCAGTAGGGCTACGGCTGCATAGATTAGCTGGGAAACAAAAATCCCCTCCATGCGGAGGGGATTTTTTCATGCAGTAGAAGCTGCGCTAGAAACTAGCTCTAAAACGCCTAGGCGCTCAGAACTAGTCCAGCTCGAGCTGCAGAGCGTGGGTAGCGGAGATCTCCTCGGTAATCTTTCCGACGAGCTCCTCCGGAACCTCCTTGGAAACGCGCAGCACCAGGATGGCAGTCTGATCTGCTTCCTGCGGAGACAGAGCAGCAGCCTCGATGTTGATGCCGGACTCACCCAGGGTGGTAGCAACGCGCCCCAGAGCGCCCGGGACATCCTTGTACAGCAGGAACAGGTTACGGCCCTGAGCGCGCATGTCGATGCCGCGGCCATTGATACGGACAATCTTCTCGACGCGGTTCAGGCCAGTGAGAGCACCAACGACGGTAGCGGTGGAGCCATCAGCACCGATGACCTTGACCTCGAGAACGGAGCGGTGGGAGACGGACTCCGGCTCGGTCTCGACAGTGAAGGTCACACCACGCTCTTCTGCGATACGCGGGGCGTTGACGAAAGTGACCGGCTCTTCCACCATGAGGGAGAACAGTCCACGGATTGCTGCCATACCCAGAACGTTAACGTCCTCAGTGTGCAGCTCACCGCGAGCGGTGACCTCAACAGCAGCCGGAGCGCCCTCGAGCAGACCGCCAGCAACCAGACCCAGCTCACGAGCCAGCTCGAGCCACAGGGCCACCTCTTCTCCGACAGCGCCACCGGAAACGTTGACTGCATCCGGGACGAACTCGCCAGCCAGGGCCAGCAGTACGGACTTAGCGACATCGGTACCTGCACGGTCCTGCGCCTCGACGGTGGAGGCACCCAGGTGCGGAGCACAAACAGTTTCCGGCAGGCCAAACAGCGGGGAATCCGTGCACGGCTCGGTCGCGTACACGTCGAAGCCAGCACCGCGGATGTTGCCAGCCTTGATTGCGTCGGCAAGCGCCTGCTCGTCGACGAGACCGCCGCGGGCAGCGTTGATGATGATCTGGCCCTTCTTGGCCTTGCCCAGGAGCTCAGCATCGAACATGCCAGCGGTTTCCTTGGTCTTCGGCAGGTGGATGGTCACGAAATCAGCACGAGCCATCAGGTCTTCCAGCTCAACCAGCTCAACACCGAGCTGAGCAGCACGAGCCGGGTTCGCGTACGGATCGTACGCAATGATGTTGGTCTCGAAAGCAGCGAGACGCTGCGCAAACAGCTGGCCGATGTGACCGAAACCGACGATACCGACGGTCTTGCCGAAGATTTCGACACCCTTGAAGGAAGAGCGCTTCCACTCCCCCTCACGCAGGGACGCGTCCGCAGCCGGCAGCTGGCGAGCGGTGGCCAGCAGCAGTGCGATTGCGTGCTCACATGCAGAGTGAATATTAGAGGTCGGAGCGTTGACAACCATGACGCCGCGCTTGGTAGCGGTATCGATGTCGACGTTATCCAGGCCAACGCCGGCGCGACCGACGATCTTCAGATTCGGAGCAGCCTCGAGGACTTCCTGATCCACGGTGGTAGCGGAGCGGACGAGAAGTGCGTCAGCATTACCAACCGCAGCCAGGAGCTCAGCGCGGTTCGGGCCATCTACCCAACGGACCTCAACGGAATCCCCCAATGCGTCCACAGTGGACTGTGCCAGCTTGTCGGCGATGAGGACAACGGGGCGAGCGTTCTGGCTCACAAGCATCTCCTGGTTTGTCTCGAAAAGTTTATGCAGTATGTGCGGTGTCACTTAAGAAAACTACTAAAGCGTGCACGCGCATTACGTCTCATCATAAACTCTGGGGGTGAGACACGGGGGGACTTACCTAAGCAAAACGGCGCTTACTACCCTTTGTTTAGGGAGTAAGCGCCGTTGCCCCCGACATTCAAGTCGGCAAATATTTCGCGTTATATTTTTATTTCTGCTGGTCTATAACCTACTGGTACGTAACCAACCACGGACGCGGCTCGATGTTCATGGTCTCCTCAGGAGTAAACATCGGCTGATCCTCGTCGATGAAGTTCTTCCACGCCTCGAAAATCTCCGGCTGCAAATCCTGCAGCATGACGTTCCAGGTCTCAAACTTCTCCTGCGCGGTGCCATGGCCGTCGGCATGCAGAACGAATGCGAGCTCCGGGTGCGACAGATCCAGCGTCTCACGGTCGCGAATCATCTGTAGCTGGAACTGGTGCAGCATCAGCATCTTCTGCGGAAGGTTGTTCTTACGAGTCAGCTCAGCCAGCCAATCAGCAACGCGGTTAACCTCTTCAGCCTTAACGTGACCAACCTGGGTCGCCGGAACCTGCCCCGGTTCCATCTTCCACTCCGGGTCCAGCGCCAGACCGACGTTTGGCATCTTCAGCAGTTCTTCGTAGAACTTGGCCTGGTCCAGGAAGTCTGCACTACCCGGCTGCAGGTCGATGATGACGTAGCCGCCGGCCTTGGTCATGGCCTCGACGTACGGCTTCAGAGTCTCAACCGGAGCTGGCTCGGAGTAGTCACCGCGTGGACCCGGGTCAGCCTGCGCGACCGAAGCGATAATCTCGAAGGCCGGCAGTACCGGGTCATCAGCGAACTTCTCGTACTGCTTGACGTAGTCCTTCGCACGTGCGACGGCATCTTCCGGATCATCCTCGCCCATCACGCCCAATGGAGCGACACCTGGGTGACCATACGTTGCAATCAGATGACGACCGGGGAACAGCAGTGTGCCTCCACCTGGCAGCTCCTTAACCTTGTCATCTTTGGCAAGCTCGATGGACTGATCAAACTTGTCCTTATCGCCGAAAACCTTACCCAGAGCAATCAGGGACTCGCCGTCGCGAGCAGCAGAAATCGACTCAGAGGTAGCACGCGCGTCGCCCACCGGCAACCAACTGACCTTCAGGCCAGCGGCGCGGGCCGTAGCAATGGAGGCCAAACCGGTACCCGGTGCGGCCAGTGCCAATTTGTCCTTGACCTCCTTCGGAGATCCCTTCGGCAGGGTGACGCTCTCCTGTCCCTTGTCGTCCTGCCCATCGCTGGCGCGATCCTGAGCCTCCTGGTTGGCTACCCCATCCTTCGTTGCATCGCCCTCGACGACAGTTGGCTTCTCCGGATCCATCTCAACGACAGCGCGAGTCGGCTTCGACTCCGTCTTCTTGAGAACCTTAAACTCGGTACCGACGAGCTCCTTAAGGCCATCGGCCGTACCCGGATCCGCAATGATCTGACGGCCCTCTTCGCCAGTCAGGTCAACTGCCCCCACAGTAAGGACTGTCTTTGCGCCCAGGCGGTCGATCTCTTTTTCCACATCGGCGATATCGGCGCCAGTATCACGGCCACGAGCATCCTTCTTCGGGCTCTTGGCAGTAGTGTCATCTTCCGCATCTTCGGCAGAACCAGCCACTAGCATCGGCAGACCAGCAGCAACCGCGATGCCTGCCGCTCTACGCTGCTCAGCAGAGCCAGCCGAGGAAACAACAACCGCTTCCGAACTGTCGAT
This sequence comes from Corynebacterium sp. HMSC076C10, assembly GCF_001812455.1. Taxonomy (NCBI): domain Bacteria; kingdom Bacillati; phylum Actinomycetota; class Actinomycetes; order Mycobacteriales; family Corynebacteriaceae; genus Corynebacterium; species Corynebacterium sp. HMSC076C10. The sequence continues at coordinate 75,523 of NZ_KV809157.1, read as the reverse complement.
CAGGCTTTCCGACGCTGCGATGTCGTCGCTAAGCACCGTCGATTCAGCGTCCACCTTCTTCGTGGAAACAGCGCTGTCGGAATTACCACACGCGACCAAGGCGCTTGACCCCAACGCCAGGCTGACCGTCAGGGCAACGGTCGCCGTCACGCGCCGCGTCATTGCGGATACTCGCACATTTACCTCCGTGAAATGATTTGATTTCAACGATTAGACTATCGAACGTCTTTGTTGAGGGAGACCTTTCAACCCAGATTAGAACCCCGGATAGGACTGGGGCTACACCCATTTGGCAGTAGGTGCTTTTATCTCGGACGTTTATCTCAGTCGTTTACCCCACACGTTTTCAGCGAAAGAAAACTAGTAAAAGAGATACGAAAAGGGCCTCATCACGGCGGTGAAGCTCAGTGATGAAGCCCTACTTCGCGAACAAGCGAGGGATTCGCTTAAGCAACAAACTTAGGCAGTCTCAGCGCGAGCGTCGACCTTAACCCAGCTCATCAGGTCGCGCAGCTTGGAGCCGACCTCTTCAATCTGGTGGTTGTTGTAGGAAGCGCGCAGGTCCTCGAGCTCCTTGTTGCCGCCCTCGACGTTGGCAATCAGGCGCTTGGTGAAGGTGCCGTCCTGAATGTCAGACAAAATCTCGCGCATGTGCTGCTTGGTATCAGCGGTAATAACGCGCGGGCCAGACAGGTAGCCACCGAACTCAGCGGTGTCGGAGACCGAGTAGTTCATGTTGGCAATACCGCCCTCGAACATCAGGTCAACAATCAGCTTCAGCTCGTGCAGGCACTCGAAGTATGCCATCTCCGGCTCGTAGCCAGCTTCAACCAGAACCTCGAAACCGACCTTGACCAGTTCCTCGGTGCCACCACAGAGAACAGCCTGCTCACCGAAGAGGTCGGTCACAGTCTCTGCCTCGAAGGTGGTCGGGATAACGCCAGCGCGGGCGCCACCGATAGCCGCAGCGTAGGACAGAGCCAGGTCGCGGCCCTCGCCCTTCGGGTCCTGGTCAACGGCAATCAGGCACGGAACGCCCTTGCCATCGACGAACTGACGACGAACCAGGTGACCCGGGCCCTTCGGAGCAACCATACCGACGGTGATGTTGTCAGCCGGCTTGATGAGGTCGAAGTGGATGTTCAGACCGTGGCCGAAGAACAGCGCGTCGCCGTCCTTCAGGTTCGGCTCGATGTCCTCGCTGTAAACCTTTGCCTGGGTGGTGTCCGGAACCAGCACCATAATGACGTCTGCCCATGCAGCGGCATCTGCGTTGGACTTAACCTCGAAGCCAGCTTCCTGAGCCTTCACAGCGGACTTGGAGCCTTCACGCAGACCGATAACAACCTCGACACCGGACTCGCGCAGGTTCTGAGCGTGAGCGTGGCCCTGGGAACCGTAGCCCAGGATGGCAACCTTACGTCCCTGGATGATGGACAGATCAGCATCGTCGTCGTACAGCAGTTCAATAGCCATTAAAGTTAGCCTCTTTTCGAATCGGATTCGTTAAAAATCTTAGCGTTTAGTTGTTAGCGGGCCTGGAGCATCGGCTTCGGCCCACGTGCCATTGCGACGGTACCGGACTGAATGAGCTCACGGATACCAAACGGCTCGAGGACCTCCAGCAGGGCTACAAGCTTCGAGTGCTCACCCGTCGCCTCAATGATGACAGACTCTTGAGAAACGTCCACCACACGGGCACGGAAGAGATTGGCGGCATCGACTACCTGCGGACGATTGGTGTTGTCGCAGGAAACCTTCACCATCAGCAGTCCGCGCGACACCATGGTCTCTGGGGGCTGGCGGACCACTTTCAGCACGGGCACCAGCTTGTTCAGCTGCTTAGTAATCTGTTCGATCGGCAGCGTCTCCGTCTCAACCACGACAGTGATGCGGTTGACTCCCTCGGTCTCAGTTTCACCCGAGGTAATCGACTGGATGCTGAAACCTCGGCGGGTGAACATGCCCGCAATGCGGACCAGAATACCCGGCTCATCGAGGGTCAACACGGATAGAGTGTGCAGTTCAGCCATTTTGGGACTCACTTCCTGTTGCTTCGGATCCCGATTAGCGGGTCTTCATGGACGGGTGGTTAGCGTCGGGCTGCTTCGCGGCGTCCTCGGAGTTGTCCACAACAGTGCCGTGGATGTCAGCCGGGGCCTCAGCTGCTGAATTCTCATCATTGAACAGCGGGCGCAGACCGCGGGCGTATTCGACCTCATCATTGGACTTGCCAGCTGCCACCATCGGCCACACCTGAGCATCCTCACCGACAATGAAGTCAATAACCACCGGTCGGTCATTAATCTCGCGTGCCTTCTTAATCGCCGCCGCGACATCTTCCTTCTTGGTCACGCGGATCGCCACGCAGCCAAGCCCCTCGGAGAGCTGGACGAAGTCCGGCAGGTAGGAGTTATCCTCCGGGCGCAGCTTGGTGTTGGAGTAGCGCTGATCGTAGAACAGCGTCTGCCACTGACGAACCATGCCCAGATTACCGTTGTTAATCAAGGCAACCTTGATGGGAAAACCTTCCATTGCACAGGTGGTCAGCTCTTGATTGGTCATCTGGAAGCAACCATCACCGTCGATGGCCCAGACTTCCTTTTCTGGAGCAGCCGCCTTGGCACCCATCGCAGCCGGGATTGAGTAGCCCATCGTGCCGGCACCACCGGAGTTAAGCCAGGTGCGCGGGTTCTCGTACTGGACGAACTGCGCTGCCCACATCTGGTGCTGGCCGACGCCAGCGGCATAGATGGCCTCTGGACCAACGATGTCGGACAGAGTCTGAATTACAAACTGCGGAGCGATTGCACCATCAGCGGGCTCTTCCCACCCGAGGGGGAACTCGTCGCGGAGACCGTCGAGAAGCTTCAGCCAGTCGGCAATCTGCGGGCGACTAAGACCGAGCTTGGTGTAGGACTCGCTAAGTGCGGCAAGGACCTCGCGGGCATCGCCGACGATGGGAACATCAACTTCGCGGAGCTTGCCAATCTCTGCCGGGTCAATGTCGGCGTGGATTACCTTCGCGTTCGGCGCGAAGGAATTCAGATCACCGGTAACACGGTCGTCGAAACGCGCGCCAATAGTGATGAGCAGGTCGGACTTCTGCAGAGCAGCGACGGCTGACACCTTGCCGTGCATGCCCGGCATACCCATGTGCAGCGGGTGCGAGTCCGGGAATGCGCCGCGAGCCATCAGCGTGGTCACGACCGGAACCCCAGTCTGCTCGGCGAACTCGACCAGCTCCTTGGAAGCATCGGCCTTAATGACGCCACCACCGATGTAGAGCACCGGACGCTTTGCCGCCGCAATCATCTCAGCGGCTTCGTCGATCTGTCGCTGGTGCGGGGTTGTCACCGGACGGTAACCCGGCAGGTTGATCTCCGGTGGCCAGGTGAAGTCGATCATCGTGTTCTGGAGGTCCTTCGGGACATCGACCAGAACCGGACCTGGACGACCAGAAGAAGCCAGGTGGAATGCCTCAGCGAGCGCGCGCGGGATGTCCTCAGCTTCGGTGACCATGAAGTTGTGCTTCGTAATCGGCATGGTCACACCGCGGATGTCAGCCTCCTGGAAAGCGTCAGTACCCAGCAGCGGGCGACCGACCTGACCAGTGATAGCGACAACCGGAACGGAGTCCATCTGAGCATCCGCGAGCGGGGTCACCAGGTTAGTAGCACCCGGGCCGGAAGTCGCGATACAGACACCAACCTTGCCGGAAACCTGCGCGTAACCAGTGGCAGCGTGGCCAGCTCCCTGCTCGTGGCGCACCAGGACGTGGCGAAGCTTCTCCGAGTCATAAATCGGATCGTAGAGCGGAAGCACTGCACCACCGGGAATACCGAAGGCTACCTCGACGCCGAGCTCTTCAAGGGATCGGACAATGGCTTGTGCACCAGAAATTCGCTCGGGGGCGCTGGTACGCGCCTTGGCCGCGAATTGGGCGGGCGATGGGGTGTGCTGCTCGTGCGCGTTCACGATTTCGCTCCTGGATCATGGTGGGCAACTACTCAACTCACATTCCCGCTAAGAAGCTACGAATGTGACGTTGAATACGACCATAACGTCCACATAGTGAGAAGTCAATCCCGCCAATTGGACACGCCACCCGTATCACACCCCGAGCACCCACCCGATTCCAACGAGAACCCCGCCCCAACTTTGGGAATCACTCTACCCAGAAACTCCCCGACCACGACCCCGGGGACACCCAAGCCTGCACACCCGAGCCCTACACGCCCAAGCCCCGCAAGCCCCAAGTCCAAAGCTCGTCTTTATGCATAATTCTTTACCTTTAAACTCAGCGCATATTAAGGCGAACGACCTACGGTGGATGGCATGGAATTCTTGCAATACATGTTGTTACGGACATGGCAATGGGTGGCCAATAACGGCCTTGCCATCGCATGTCTGGCCATTCTGCTAATTCTTGTTCCCCGCATCCGACGTTTCGTTCTGGCAATTGCGGACGGAAACATCTCCTCTTCAGAGGAGCAGTCCAAGGGACGGCGCGCACTGATTGGCGCTGTGGTTTACATCGTCGAAGTCATTGCATACTTCGTCTTAATCATCGCGATTCTGTCGAAATTCGGAATCTCACTGACCGCCGCCGCTATCCCCGCGACGGTTGTTTCCGCCGCTGTTGGTTTTGGCGCACAGGGAGTCATCGCCGACTTCCTTGGCGGACTGTTCATCATCGCCGAGAAGCAGTACGGCATTGGCGACTGGGTTGAGTTCCATGCCCCTTCGGGCACCGTGCAGGGTGACGTGGTCAATATGACATTGCGCGCCACCACCATCCGCACCCTCAACGGCGAGGAAATTATCGTGCCGAACTCCGAGGCACGCATGTGTATCAACTACTCCTCACAGTGGTCCCGTGCTGTTGTTGAAGTTCCCGTACCGATGACCGCCGGTGGCTCCATTAAGGACCTGGAAGAGCGCACTGTCGCCGCCGCCAAGCGTGCCATCGCACTGGACTCCGTCAAGGACGCAGTTCTCTCTGAGATCAAATTGCAGTCCTCCACAGAACTCAATCCGCCAACGGTTATGGGACTGCCGTGGACCGTCACTATGCGCCTGATTGTCGATTGCAAACCGGGCGACCAATGGCTCATCGAGCGCGCCATCCGAGCCGCAGTCATCGACACTTGGTGGGATGACTACGGCGAGCGCGCCCAACAGACCCCGTTTGCTCCCGCCGAAGAAATCACCGGTCATGTCCGCGATGACGCGATGATCGAACAGCTCAGGCAGGCCGATGCTAAGCAAGAGAAGAAACAACAGCTTGACGACGGCGACAGCGCTCCAACCGAAGTTGTCGAAGCGGTAGCGGACACTACTGCCCAGCCGGATACCGCAGAAACCAAACTGATGGAAACTCAGACCGTCGATAAGCAAGACGGGAACGAGCGATCCGACCTACCGCATGCGGGTGCCAACCTCGATGATGCTCGACGTGAGCAGGAGGACAGCGGAAGCAACAATGCCATCCGCAAGCTGGTTAGCCACCCTGACTGGAAGACGCTCACGACGCGCCAGAAGATCCGGCGATTCCTCTCTGCCGGTGGACGTGCTCGCGTTTCGACAATCATGCTCTTGGCAACCCTAATTGTCCTCGGCGTTTTGAATCTCATGACGGTCGAGACCGAGGGCGGTCCGTCCGGATGGCTGGCACCGAGCAGGTGGAGCGATCGGGTAACGACACAGGAAGAGGACTCGGAAGAGTCGTCAGCTCCGCAATCATCGAACCAGCCGACTAGCACCACACAGAGTGTGCAGCCCACCGAGACTTCACAGCAGCCTCAGACATCACAGAATCAGCCGTCCGAGACTTCACAGCAGCCCCAGAGCACGCAGAACCGCGCACCTTCGACCGCCACCTCCACCGAGCCAGACTCTACTCAGAGCAACACCGACAACGAGAACACTGGCGGATCACAGTCGACAGACTCCACTAACAACGCAGAACCAAACTCGGCCGGGGCGCAATAACGCGCAACTGCCTACCGCGCATTAACCAATCCGAACTACCCGCTACAATCAAAGGCCATGACTGACTCGACTCCACAGCTAAAAATTGCGACGCAGCGATTTCGCCCACAGAAGACGCATCTGTTCATCGTTGCGTTCATGCTCGTGCTGTGTGTAATTGCCACCGGTTTTGCCCCGTGGCTGGCCATTACCTTCCTGGCACCGTTGATTTATACGCTTTGGATTTTCCGAGTACGCACCACCGTAGGGCCACGCGGCATCACTGCGGTGTACCTATTGTCCAAGCGCCGTTCGGTGCCCTGGGGCGATTTTGCGGGCATCTTCTTCAACAAGGGCGGCCGCGCCTTTGCGGTAACCAAGTCAGATGAGCGCATCGCCCTGCCGGCCATCTCTTTTAATTCGCTGCCGGAGTTGAAGGAAGCCACTGGCGGTCTGATTCCAGATCCGATCGCTTCGGCTCGTATGGCGGAAAATGACAAGGTCGAGGTTTTCGACCGCGATGGCTACTCCGTAATGAAGAAGGTCAGTGAGGTTGAGGCTGATGCCAAGGCTAAAGGTGCTAAAGCCAAAGGTGCCAAGGCTAAAGGTGACGCCTCTGCCGAGTAACATATAAGCAGTCCACAAAGCCCCTAAATCTCATTATGCGGACACTAGTGACCATGAAATGAGACATTAGGGGCTTTTTGTGATTAATATGGATAATTAATTACCTTGCACCCTATCTAGGAAGGGCAGCCCCCATGATTCCCCTTCGCTCTAAAGTCACCACTGCCGGCCGTAATGCTGCAGGTGCGCGTTCGCTATGGCGCGCAACTGGCATGACCGATAACGACTTCGGCAAGCCGATTATCGCAATTGCCAACTCTTACACTCAGTTCGTTCCGGGTCACGTGCACCTGAAGGACGTTGGCGACATCGTCGCAGAAGCTGTAACCGCAGCCGGTGGCGTCCCCCGTGAGTTCAACACCATTGCTGTCGACGACGGAATTGCGATGGGTCACGACGGCATGCTCTACTCGCTGCCGTCCCGTGAGATTATTGCTGACTCTGTGGAGTACATGGTCAACGCTCACACCGCTGACGCATTGGTCTGTATTTCCAACTGTGACAAGATCACGCCTGGCATGCTCAATGCGGCTCTGCGTCTGAACATCCCGGTGGTCTTCGTTTCCGGTGGGCCGATGGAATCGGGATCATCGGTTGTTATCGATGGCGTCGTCAAGCCCGGCTCTGACCTCGTCTCGGCTATTTCTGCATCCGCGAACGACAAGGTCGATGACAAGAACCTGCTCGACATCGAGCGCTCGGCATGCCCGACCTGCGGATCGTGCTCGGGCATGTTCACCGCAAACTCGATGAACTGCCTGACCGAGGCCCTCGGCCTGTCCCTGCCGGGTAACGGTTCTACCCTGGCAACTCAGCAGGCGCGTCGCGATTTGTTCACCCGCGCCGGTGAACTGATTGTGGACCTGGCGAAGAGCTACTACCACGATGATGACGAGTCCGTGCTGCCGCGCAACATCGCCAACCGCGACGCCTTTGTCAACGCAATGACGCTCGACGTTGCCATGGGCGGTTCCACCAACACGGTGCTGCATATTCTCGCTGCCGCCCAGGAGGGCGAGATCGACTTCGACCTCTCTGACATCGACGCGATTTCGCGCCGCGTGCCTTGTCTGTCCAAGGTGGCACCGAACTCGGACTACTACATGGAGGACGTCCACCGCGCCGGTGGTATTCCAGCCATCCTCGGCGAACTGCGCCGCGCGGGCCTGCTGCAAATGAGTGTCCGCTCCGTTCACTCCCCATCTCTGGAGGAGCACCTGGACAATTGGGATATCCGCGGCGGCAAGGCCACTGACGAAGCGATTGAACTGTTCCACGCAGCCCCTGGCGGCGTGCGCACCACCGAGCCGTTCTCCACATCCAACCGTTGGGAGAGCCTGGATACGGACTCCGAAAATGGCTGCATCCGCGACTTCGACCACGCCTACACGAAGGAAGGCGGTCTGTGTGTCCTGCGCGGCAACATCGCCGAGGACGGCGCTATCCTGAAGACCGCCGGTATCGGCGAGGATCAGTTCCACTTCGAGGGCACCGCTCGCGTCGTAGAGAGCCAAGAAGAGGCTGTCTCGGTCATCTTGAACCGCACCTTGCAGCCGGGCGAAGTTCTCTTTGTCATCTACGAGGGTCCTTCCGGCGGCCCTGGCATGCAGGAGATGCTGCACCCGACTGCATTCATCAAGGGCGCTGGCCTGGGTAAGGTCTGTGCGCTGGTCACCGATGGTCGCTTCTCCGGCGGTTCCTCCGGACTGTCTATCGGCCACGTTTCCCCGGAGGCCGCTGCCGGCGGCGCAATCGGTCTCGTCCGCAACGGCGACCCGGTGTACATCGATGTCGCTGAACGACGGCTCGAGATTCAGGTGTCCGACGAGGAGCTGGCCGCTCGCCGCGATGAGGAGCTCAAGCGCGATAAGCCTTTTACTCCGCACAAGCCGCGTCCGCGCAAGGTCTCCAAGGCGCTGCGCGCATACGCCAAGATGGCGTCCAGTGCGGATAAGGGGGCGGTCCGCATTGTCGACTAGCTAGATCAAACCCGCTTAAAGGCCTGTGCTTACCGCACGGGCCTTTGGCGTTTCTAGAGTGGCTTTGCGCCCAGTCTTCTGCGTGGGCTTCACCAAATCCCGGTACTCGACGTCGGCAATCCCCTCAGCGACGTCCTCGGTGTGTGCATATTTGCCGCCCTCGGTAATGGCCGCCATTACATATCCGGGGCCAAAAACAACGGAAGAGTGCCACGAACGCCGGTTGGACCAGCCCATTTTCGCGCCTTCAGAGCCGGGCAGCCCGGCAAGACCAAAATTCTGTCGATAGCCATCGGCAGCAATCGGCGACCAGTGTCGCATCGCCTCGAGCACCTCAGAATTAGGATGCTTCAGATGAAGCTGGGAAATAAAAGACACCACATCTTCCGCGGTGGTCCTCGATACTCCCCACTTTTCTCCGCCGGAAGTGTTGAACAGGCCGTACTCGGTCGCAATGGAATCGACCGATTCCGGGTACTTCCGGTAAAAGTCGGCGGCCAAATCGTCGTCGGAACGCGAAATCATCTTTTCGACGCGCTCGGCATCGTCGGCAGTGCCGTGTTCGAGCACATACTGACCGATATACAACTTAATCAGGGATAGCGCCGGCAGCGGGCGTTGCGATGCCTGGCTGCTGTACCCCACGCCCACCGGCTCGTAGCTCACCGCCATTTGCGTGCGCGGGTCAGTCTCGATCAACCCTTCGGCGTTGAGGTTCATGCGCGGCAGACTCACCCCATGAGTCGGCCAGGCGCTTGCCGACGAGACGGAGGCTGCAACCTCATTGTGCTCGCCGGCAGCGGCTGTCGAGGGTGAGTGAATCGACGTTGTAGCGCCTATCGAAGACATGAAAAAGACCACCGCGAGGGTGGTCTTTAGTGCGTGTCTCGACTTTGGCATAGGGGGCATTGTACCCCGGCCCTAACCGAGAACCTAGTTTAGGTCGCTCGACTGTTTGTGTAGCTGCGAGCCGCCTTAGCCAACAAACGGCAGCGTGCCGGTCGTCAGCCACCACAGGCCAATTGCTGCGGCGATGGACAGAATTCCGAAAATCCAAGACGATGCCAGTGGTCGACGAGCCCAGCCGCGTCCGAAGTCGATGCCGATACGGCCCGGGCCGGTGAACTGCAAGCCAAGCGCCATGGCGGTCATCAACAGCTGTAGTTGGAGGTTACTGGAATCCTGTCCAACGATATTCACACCATTGGCAGAGGTAGCCACATCAAACATGCTGAGGTAGGCGGACAATGCCAGCGCCAACGCCGCGGCCAGCGGTGTCGCGAGACCCAAGATAAGCAGGGCACCCGCGATAAGCTGAACCGTTGGGATGGCAGTGGCCATTACAGGGCCGAGGGCAAAGTTGTTCTGGCTAAACTGTGTCTCCAGCGCAGTGGTGCCACCGGAGTTGCCCCAGCCGAGCAGCGTTGTCAGACCATGGACCAGCAGTAGCGCACCCAGTCCAAGACGCAGCAGCAGGAGGCCGAAGTCAGTGGTACCGCGACGGAACTCCGGTTCGTTGTCGTCGTAGAAGTCCGTGTCTTCATCGTCGTCAGCAGCGGCGGTAGTCGTAGCAGCAGTTGCCCCGGCAGCTCCTACGCCTGCTCCTGCAACACCAGCTGCGCCAGCTGCACCAGCGGTATCGCGGGACGCAGCCGGTTCAGCGAAATCCGATTCGTCGAAATACTGAGTCTCAGCTGCGGAATTGCGTGAAGAGTCATAGGTCGGCTCCGCCTCATCGTCGAATGCTGGCTGTGCTTCCGACTTATTTGCAGTAGCTCCCGCTGCGGACGCTCCTGCCGCTTCAGAAGCCGAGAAGGCTTGCGTCGGCTGGCTGAAATCCTCGTCTGAATCAACGCGCTCACTACGAGCCGGCTGCTCAAAGATTTCGGTTGCCTCCGACTCCGGGGCCACCTCCGACTCTTTATCAGCCGCGGGCGCTGACTCAGTTTCAGCCTGCTCATCCCGCGGCGAAGGCTTACCGGCAGGGCTAATCACCTGAGGTGCCGTGCGGCCTGCAGCGGCGTAGGCGTCGTAGCGCTTCTTCGGGGCTTCCTGAACTTCAGGCTCCGGTTCCGAGCTCGGCTCGACCTCTGTCTCTGCCACTGTCTCTGATACAGCGGTGGATTCCGGCGGCAGGTTTTCCTGGTCTGCCTCCGACTCCTCCGCTACGCGCTTTTCCGGCACACCCGGAAAAACCTGCGTTGCGGTGTTGTCGCTGTCATCACGGTTGGTTTCTTCGTTCATTGGCTCAGCGAGCTTGCGGTAGGTCGGGACGTCGAGATCGTCATCGAATCCGTCCTCCACATTCTCGAGGGCGCGGTCGTTCGGGTACTTCTCTGAGTCGCTCACATCGTCCACATTAAATCTACTGCCTCACTTTTGGTCGCAGGCGTGGCCGTGAAACGAGGCTGTATTGTGTATGCCTATGGGATTCCACCTCGTCCACACCAGCAGTGCACAGGCTCGCGCTCGCGGGCGGCGTCGTCGTGCTGCGCTCGCCGCTGGTGTCATCGGGATGGTCTCTCTTTCCGGCTGCATGAGTGCCTCGAACGCGCTTGAGTTGCCGTTTACGGAAGACAAGTCAGAGCCGACGGGCATTGCCATGCCAAAGTTTTCCTCCCCTGATTTGCCCTCTACCCCGGTACCGACCACGGAAAGCAAAGCCAAAGACAAAGGCCCCTGTGACCTCGACGATGTCACTCTCGCCGCCTGCCTACCGCTTACCACCGCGCTAGCCTCAACCGCCCCTGGGGAGGCTCTCGTCGCCACCGATGACGGTGCGCTCACCGTTGTCGCACCGGGTAAGACACCGCGTGAGGTCGCACGGCTCGGCGCCCCTGCAAAACAGTTGCTGCCCAGTCCCTCGGTTGAAGAGGACCGCCAGGTCTTTGTTTTGCGTAACGACGACACCATCGCGCGCGTCACCCTCGTGGAGGGCAGCACCGCTGACGTGCGCGAACTTCCGGACCTCAGCGAGCCGGGCATTCTCGGTATCTATTTTGACCGAAATTCGGGCGCCCTGTCCCCGCGCAAATTGCTCGTGGGGGATCCAGGCATCGAGTTTCAGCAGTTCTGCCATGGTCCTGATGGAATGCCGCCGTTGGCAACCGCCATTCTCGACGGCACCCCACAGCTGGTTCAGCTCACCGGCCCTGTGATTAACCCCCTCGGCGGTGTGGACCTGAACGATTCCATCGGTGGATGCGCAGTGATGGGTGACCGCGTGGTCATTGCTATCCCAGACGCGCAGAAGGTCATCTCCATGCCGGTGGGGCCACAGTACAGTGGGCCCGACGCGGCGTGGGAGGTCAAGGGGTCCCCTGAAGTGCTTGTCGACGGCGACTTCGGCCACATCTCGCATGTAGCAGCTGTCGCAGCGAATCAGGGTATTGAAGTTTGGGGTGCCACGACAAACAAAACCGCCGGGGCACAACCGTCGGAGTCTGACGAGCGCGTCGTCAGACTGCCGAGCGATGGTGCCGCCGGCGGTTCCCCGGATTAACTTTCGGGGAGGCTAGCTCGGTGTTGCTAGCTCAGCTTCTTCGCAATCAGCTGGTTAACCTGAGCCGGGTCCGCCTTGCCACGGGTGGCCTTCATGACCTGCCCCACGATGGCACCGACAACCTTCTTGTTGCCAGCTCGGTACTTCTCCACGATATCCGGATTAGCAGCCAGTGCATCGTCGACGGCCTTCTCAATAGCACCGTCGTCGCGAACGACCTCCAGGCCACGGGCAGCAACGACCTCATCAACATCGCCCTCACCTGCGAGCACGCCGTCGACGGCCTTACGGGCCAGCTTGTTGGTGAGCTTGCCCTCTTCAATCAGAGCAATCACGCGGGCGACCTGTGCCGGAGTAATTGCGAGCTCAGCCAGCTCCACGCCTGCCTCGTTGGCCTTCTGAGCGAGGTAAGCGACCCACCAGGAACGAGCCTCAGCCGGGCCGGCACCAGCCTCAACGGTGTCGACAATCAGGTCGAGTGCGCCGGCGTTAACCAGGTCGCGCATTTCCTCGTCCTTCAGACCCCACTCTTCCTGGATGCGAGCGCGGCGAACCCACGGCAGCTCCGGCAGAGTTGCGCGGATTTCCTCCACCCACTCACGCGGAGCGATAACCGGTGGCAAATCCGGGTCGTTGAAGTAGCGGTAGTCCGACTGCGACTCCTTCGGGCGGCCCTTAGAAGTCGTACCGTCGGTCTCCTGGTAGTGGCGGGTTTCCTGAACGATCTCCTCGCCATTGGTAATCGCAGCAGCCTGGCGCTGCATCTCGTAGCGAACAGCCTGTTCAACCGACTTCAGGGAGTTGATGTTCTTGGTCTCGGTACGAGTACCGAACTCCTCCTGGCCAATTGGGCGCAGGGAAACGTTGGAGTCCACACGCATTGAGCCCTGGTCCATGCGGGCATCGGAGACACCGAGGGACTTCACCAGGTCACGCAGTGCAGAAACGTACGCACGAGCAACCTCTGGGGCTCGCTCTCCTGCACCGAGAATCGGCTTAGTCACAATCTCGATCAGCGGAATACCTGCGCGGTTGCAGTCCACCAGCGAACGCGTGGCGCCGTGAATACGACCATCGGCACCGCCCAGGTGCGTCAGCTTGCCGGTGTCTTCTTCCATGTGAGCGCGCTCGATTTCGACACGGAACTCCGTGCCGTCGTCAAGCTGAACGTCAAGATATCCGTCGTAGGCGATTGGCTCGTCGTACTGCGAAATCTGGTAGTTCTTCGGCTGGTCCGGGTAGAAGTAATTCTTGCGCGCGAAGCGGGAGGACTCAGCAATCTCGCAGTTCAGCGCGAGGCCAATCTTGATAGCCCACTCAACGCCCTGACGGTTAACCACGGGCAGCGCGCCCGGCAGGCCGAGGCTGCAGGGATCGACGTTGCTATTCGGCTCGGCACCAAAGTGCGCCGAGGAGGAGGAGAACATCTTGGTATTCGTCGAGAGCTCGACGTGAACCTCCATGCCCATTACCGGGTCAAAACGTTCGAGGACCTCATCAAAGTCCATCAAGTCATCAGCGTATGCAACGGTCATGTTTGTAGAGTCTACTAGCGATGGCCCCGCGTGCGTGCCCTAGGGTATAAGTCGTGCCCGGAGTTAACGAACACCCACCGATTCCACCGACGTCAGCACGCGATACGCCAACGTTCCGCGATGCCGCTGACCGCCACCGCGCAGGCGCTACTTTCGGCGACGAACTGCAGGAAAGCGCCGACGGCGCCTCGGGCTACCACCGCGTGCGCCCCGGATATCCTCCAACCGTCATCGAAGCGCTTACCCGCCTTGCACCGCGCCCACAGGTAGTCGCCGATATCGGCGCCGGCACTGGAAAGCTCACCGCCTCGCTTGCCGACGTCTACCGCGATGCCACCCTGCTGGCACTCGATCCCTCCACCGCGATGCGGCAAGCACTGATGCACAATGTGCCAGCGGCGGAATGCCTGGAAGGTACTGCGGAGCGCATGAGACTGGAGTCCGACAGCGTCGATGTAGCAACATGTGCGCAGACGTGGCACTGGGTGGACCCGACAGCTGCAAGTAAAGAACTCGCTCGGGTGTTACGTGCGGATGGCGTGGCTATGTTGGTCTGGAACACCTTGGATGTCTCCGTACCGTGGGTGCATCGGCTCAGCCGCATCATGCACGCCGGCGACGTGTTGCGCCCCGGCTTCTACCCCGAGGTTGGTCCAGAGTTGGAGTTAGTCGATGAGGTACGCCTGGCCTGGGAACAGACTCTGACTATCGAGGACATCGTGTTGCTGGCACGGACACGTTCCTACTGGCTTCGTTCCAAGCCCGCCACACGCGCCAAGGTGGAGGCGAACTTGCACTGGTATCTCCACGAACACTTGGGGCACACATACGAAGAAGGCATCGCCCTTCCCTACCGGTGCGATGCCTTCTATTTTCGAGCTGCCTAAATCTTCAAGTTGCCTAGTCGCGCTAGTTAGTTTTCTTTCTTCGACTTAGGGTGAGCCACGCGCTTGAATGCATTCTTAGTCTGTCCTGCCAATTTCTTCGGAGCGGTGTCTACGGCCTCGCCTGGGAAGGAGTTCTTCGCAGTCTCGCGAGGATTGTCCGCGTCAGAGGCCTCTTCAATTTCGGAGAGCTTCTCCAGCCGCTCATTGTCCTTTTCTACGATGCGCTCGGCGTCATCCTCAGTGAAGTCCACGTTATCGTCGCTGACCAATTCCTCGACGATGTCATCGCGAACGCTTTCCTGAAGGTCGACGTTGGAAATGTTGGAGTTAGCCAAAGCTCGATCGAGCTTCTTCTGATCCGCGGTGGTGAACTTTTTGTTCGGATGCATCTTCCGGCGAGCGAGCTTGCGGATACGGCCGCGGCGCTTCGACTCCTCCATCAGCTTGTTACGTCCAGTCAAGTACGCACCACACAGAACAACGATGAGAGCAATACCGACGTATCCAAGGGCCGGGTAGATGGAGCCGACCAAAGCCTTGAACCCGAAGAAACTCAGGCCAAAACCAATCAGCACGGTCACGATAAACACCAAGCGGAAGCGGTGCGGAGTATTGCGCGTCAGGCGGCGGCCCAGCGCGTAGAACATGCCAATGGCCGTGTTGAAAATCATGGCGTAGATGATGATCGCCATCACGGTACCCAGGACCGGGTGGATTTCATTGACGATTGCCAGAGTCGGCATATCCTCATGGCCAACGTCCTTGACCTTGAAGAAGAGGGCAAAGGTCACCAGGGTCAGCAGACCTGCGTAGATGCTGCCGCCCATGAGACCACCGATGCCAGCTTCGCGCGGGTTCAGGTAGCTACCGCCGATGACGATGGACATCGACACGGCCACCATCACGCAGAAACCAACATAGTTCAGGGCAGAAATAGACCAGTGCGGCAGCGATGTCGACAGTTCATTGGTGTACTGCGCAGCCTCCGACATCGACGTGTCGGTGGTGAACAGAGTGTAGATACCGGCACCAAGCAAGAACACGATGATGAACGGAGTGATCATGCCAATCACGCGGCTGACCTTGTCGGCATCCAGCATGCCGACACCCAATGTCAGGGCAACCATGATGACGGCACCAATCCACACCTCAAGTCCGAACTGCTGGTTCAAGTTCGCACCGGCACCGGCGAACATGACGAAGCCGGTACAGAACAGCGTGATCATCACGGCGATATCCAAAATCTTCGAAACCCAATTGCGGGTGATTACGTCGAAGACCTCGGAGTGTTCGTCAGCCTGCAAATAGCTGGCAATTGACAGTACCGCCAGACCACTGGCAATCATCACGACGGAGGCAAGTATCACACCCCACAGTCCGTTGGTGCCGAATGCCACGAAGTACTGCATCATTTCCTGGCCGGAGGCGAATCCGGCACCGACAGTTAGGCCGACAAAGGCCATTGCAATTGTTGTGGCTCTTTTCCACATAGCGAGAAAATCCTAAATATTCTTCTATTTTTCAAAAAAACTGGAACCCTATAAAACATACTGCCCGGGCTGGTGATTGAAACACCAACCCGGGCCGTACGCCTATTTCGTTATGAAGATGTGCCGAAATGTTTAGCAAAGCGTGCTTAACCAACGCATTTAGCCAAACAGCGCAGCAGCTGCGCGGTAACGCCCCTCAGGTACAACCTTCAACTCTGAGACCGCATCATCGATGTCGATACGCTGAATGTCCTCGCCGTGGAGAGCAACAATCTTGCCGAAATCGCCCTCGTGGACCGCACGGGTCGCGTGGATACCGTAGCGGGTAGCCAGTACGCGGTCGTACGCAGTAGGCGTACCGCCACGCTGAATGTGGCCAAGCACCGTGGTGCGCACGTCGTACCCGGTGCGCTTCTTAATCTCCGCACCAATAACCTGACCAATGCCGTTGAAGGTTTGGTGGCCGAACTGGTCGACACCGCCCTCTTCGTAATCCATGGTGCCCGGCTTCGGGGTGGCGCCCTCGGCGACGACGATGATGCCGTACTTCTCGCCCATCTGGAAACGGCGTTCCATCGACTTCACAATCTCATTGATGTCGAATGGCTTTTCCGGAATGACAATGTGGTGAGCACCACCGGCCATACCCGCATGCAATGCAATCCAGCCCACGTGTCGGCCCATGACCTCAACAATCATGACGCGCTGGTGGGATTCCGCGGTGGTGTGCAAACGGTCAACCGCGTCGGTGGCAACGGCCACTGCAGTGTCGAAACCGAAGGTGTAGTCCGTACCGTTGACGTCATTATCAATGGTCTTCGGAACACCGACGACCGGCACCCCATTGTCCGAAAGCCACTTGCCGGCCTTCAGCGTGCCTTCGCCACCGATTGGAATCAGGGCATCGATGCCCGCATCAGAGAGATTCTCCTTGATGCGGTCGAGGTTGGACATGAGAATGTCCGGGTGCACACGGCCGGTGCCCAGCATCGTGCCGCCACGCAGCAGCATGCGGTCAATCCGCTCGTCGTCGTAAAGCTGAACCCTACGGTCTTCCATAAGACCAATCCAACCGTCCTCAAAGCCGACAACGGTTGAGCCGTACTCACTCGAGCTGGTACGGACAATTGCACGGATAACGGCATTCAGACCGGGACAATCTCCACCGGAGGTAAGGGTCGCAATTCGCATGATGCCCACCTTAGTCGCGTTAGTCAGATCGTGCTTGACAGCCTTGGTCAAAACTACTTCTGCAGGTACTCTTGCCCCGGCAGCTCGGATGGCAGCTCCATCTTCGTCGTCACCTCCGACGCCGGCAGAAGACCATATTCTTCGAGTGCCTTGCGCACGTACTCGGCGGCATCGATATTCAGCGGAGACTCCGTCCACAATGCAATCGGCAGGTTAATAAAGCGATTTTCCTTGACCGCCTCTAGATCCTTCGTTGCCGGATTCGTGCGCAAAACCTTGATCTTCTCTTCGAAGGTCTGACCTGGGTAGTCCACCAGCGCAATGAAGTCGGGTTCCGTTTCCGCGACATGTTCCCAGGACATCGTGGTCCAGGTGTCCTTAATAGACTCGGCTGCATTCGTCGCGCCGGCCTTTTCCAGGATGCCCTGCGGTGCGCCAAAGGAACCCGAGGTAAACGGTGCGTCGCCGGCAGAGTCAAAGAGGAAGCCCACCGGCTTCTTGTCGCCCTTCGGCGCGGCATCCAGGGCTTGCAGACGGTTATCAATATCTGCAATAACCTTGTCGCCCTCACCGTCGTGTCCGGTCAAAGTAGCGATGTTCTTCAAATCGATTTTGACAGCTTCCCACGGGTCCACCAGACCACGAGTGTGCCCCGGGTCGCCACTGCCTTCCTTGCCCGCCGAGGCTGCGTCACCAGTGCGGCAAGATTCCGTCAGGGTGTAGGCACCGATACCGTGCTCGGAAAGCGATTCCGGGGTAATACCCTTATCCTCGCTAAATCCATAGCCCCAGCCCGCCAGCATCAGATCCGGCTCGGCCGCAATAACCTGCTCCAGATTCGGGTATTCCTTCGCAACTTCTGGCTTCTGCGCAATTTCATCGCCGTAAGCTGCGGTCAACACCGGCAGGTGCGAGGCCATAGAGCTCACTGCAGTGATCTCATCCGCGGCCCCCACAGCTAGCGCCAGCGAGGCGATATTACCGTCGTTGATGAGCAGCTTTTTAGCTACACCCGGGTAGCTGACTTCTTCACCGCAGTTGGTGAGGGTAAGGCCTGACGACGAAGCCTGCGTTCCCTCATCAGAGCCACAGGCGGCGGCTCCGAATACCAGTGCAGCCACTGCGATACCAGCTGCTGAGGCACGCAGGGGACGTCGGAAAGCATGTGCGTTATTCAAGGGAGTACTCCTAGTTGATGGTGGCAGCATCCAGCTCGCTATCGATTGCGAGATGACGGCGGCCAGAGGGGGAATTGAGCTGACAGGATTCAACCTGAAAGATTTTGGCGACGAAGTCGCGGGTCAGCACGTCTACGGGGATGCCGTCGGCCGCGATACCGCCGTCCGCGACCACGATGACGCGGTCGAAGTGGTTCATCACCAGGTCCAAGTCGTGGATGGCGGCAATGACACACGCTCCGCTGGAGCGGGCCAGCCGGAGGACGGATTGTTGATGGCGCACGTCGAGGTGGTTGGTGGGCTCGTCGAGAAGCATAATCGGCGAGTCCTGGGCGATGGCGCGCGCCAAACATACGCGACGACGTTGCCCGCCCGAGAGCTGCCCACACAGGCGTTGCGCGACTGTTTCCAGACCTACGAGCGCCAGCGCACGGTCGACGTGGGAGTTGTCCTCGGCAGTGTTGCCACCCAAAAGTCGCTGGTAGGGCAACCGACCGAGGGAGACAAAGTCGCGCACGCGCATTTCGGCGGGTGGGACCTCGTTTTGTGCGACGAAAGCGAGATCACGAGCGCGGTGCTTCGAGGTGATTGAACTCATCGATGTGCCGTTAATCTTGACCTCGCCCGCGGCCGGTTTCGTGATTCCGCCGAGCGCACGCAGCAACGTGGATTTGCCCGCGCCGTTAACACCGATGATGGCGGTCATGGGCTCCGCGCCGAAGCTGAGGTTGACTCCACTGACGATGGTGCGTCCGGCGATGTCACAGCGCACATCTTTCGCGGAGAGGACAGATTTTTGTGGGGCGCTCATTTATTCGGCACCTCCGTAGCTGTAGTGCGAGCGGCTCATGAGGTAGAGGAAGAGCGGTGCGCCAACCAGTCCCGTGACCACGCCGAGCGGCATTTCCTGGCTTCCGCCCACTACGCGCGCGATGATGTCCACCCAGATGAGAAACAGCCCACCCATGAGTGCAGCAACCGGTAGGACAACGCGGTGCGTGGCACCTACCAAGATGCGGGTCAAGTGCGGAATCACCAGGCCGACAAACCCGATACCGCCCGATACCGCCACGAGCGTGCCGACGAGGACAGCCTGGAGCACAAATACCTGCGTGCGTAGCCGAGAAACGTCAATACCTACGGCCGCTGCGGTGCTCTCACCAGTTGCCAGCGCATCGAGATGACGGGCCTTGAACAGGAAAAACAACAGTACTGCGATGAGGACGATGAGCGGGAAGAGTGTCTTCATCCATGTCGCACCGGCAACCGAGCCCAGCATCCAAAACATCACGGACTGCGCGGCCCTCGGGTCTGGCCCAGCGAAGACCATGAAGCTACTCAGCGCGGAAAACGCAGCGGAGAGCACAACGCCAGAGAGCACCAAACGCAGCGGGGTTAGTCCTCCCCCGGCCGTGGCGAAGGCGCCGACTGCGAGGGTGGCCATGACTGCACCGAGGAGTGCGCCGAATGTCAGCGGCGCGATGGGGCTACCGGAGAAAGCACCAAAGATGATCACCGCGGTCGCACCGGCGCCGGCACCCGCGGAAATACCTAGCAGATACGGGTCTGCCAACGGGTTACGGACCAATGTCTGCATAGCCACACCGGAGACAGCTAGCCCCGCCCCTACAATCGCTGCGAGAATTCCCCGGGGAGCGCGGAGATTCCAGATGATGGTGTCCGAACTGGCGGGCACAGACTCATCGAGCTCAGTGCCGAAGAGGTGTTGCGAAATGACCTGTGTCGTGGTGGACCAGGTGATATCCGCCGAGCCGAAGACCACCGCAGCGACCAGACTGATGGCAATGGCTATGACAATGACCAGCCCATAAATCCACGGCATAAACCGCGGCGGGTTTTTAATTCTGACCCTCTTCATGTTTGCGTTCCTGCGCATGTATGAAATTTCCCCCGGCACGACAACAACCGCCGCTCTCCCACTTCGGTGAGAAAACGACGGTTGAAGAAAACCGACTAACGCTTATTGAGCGCTTTTATGCAATCGGGCCACGAACCTTTTCGTAGGCCGCGCCGACCTTGTACAGACGATCATCACCGTGGCGCGGAGCCATAATCTGCAGGCCCACCGGCAGGCCGGTGTCTTCAGCCAGGCCCGACGGCACGGACATGCCACACATGCCGGCCAGGTTGAGCGGCAGAGTACACAGGTCGAACATGTACATGCTCAGCGGGTCGTCAACCTTCTCGCCCAGTTTGAACGCAGTGGTCGGAGTGGTCGGCGAGATCAGGACATCCACCTGTTCGAAGGCCCGCTCGAAGTCCTGCTGAATCAAGGTACGGACACGCTGTGCCTGGATGTAGTAGGCGTCGTAGTAGCCGACCGATAGCGCGTAGGTACCGATGATGATGCGTCGCTTAACCTCATCGCCGAAACCAGCGGCACGGGTCATAGCCATGACCTCATCGGCGGAGTGCGTACCGTCATCACCAACACGCTGGCCGTAACGCATGCCGTCGAAACGAGCCAGGTTGGAGCTGACCTCACACGGCAGAATCAGGTAGTACGCGCTCAGTGCGTGGTCGAAGTTCGGGCAATCGACCTCGACAACCTCCGCGCCAGCTTCCTTAAGCTTGTCGACGGCCTCGTGGAAGCTGTCCAGTACACCGGCCTGGTACCCCTCGGTGCGGTCAAACTGCTTGACGATGCCGACCTTAACCCCCGTGAGGTCACCGGTAGCACCTTCCTTGGCAGCAGCAACCACATCGGCAATCGGCTGCTCCGTGGAAGTCGAGTCGTTCTCGTCGTGGCCAGCAATGATTTCGTGCAACAGCGCGGTGTCCAGAACGGTACGCGCGGTCGGGCCACCCTGGTCCAACGAGGAGGCACAAGCGACCAGGCCGTAGCGGGATACCGTGCCATAGGTCGGCTTCACACCGACCGTTGCGGTCAGAGCTGCTGGCTGACGAATCGAGCCACCGGTGTCAGTACCGATAGCCAGCGGAGCCATACCGGAGGCCAGCGCCGCGGAAGAGCCACCACCGGAACCGCCTGCGGTGCGCTCAACATCCCACGGGTTGTGAGTCGGGCCGTAAGCGGAGTTCTCAGTCGACGAGCCCATCGCGAACTCATCCATGTTGGTCTTACCCAGGATTGGGATGCCAGCTGCACGCAACTTGGCAGTAACCGTTGCGTCGTAAGGGCTCATGTAGCCCTCGAGCATCTTGGAAGCGCAGGTGGTCGGCGCATCGGTGGTAGTGAAGACATCCTTCAGCGCCAGCGGAACACCGGCCAGTGCGGAGGCCGGCTCCTCGCCAGCATCCAGCGACTCATCGACCTTGCGAGCTGCAGCCAGGGCCTCTTCGGCACCGACGTGCAGGAATGCGTGAATGTCCTCATCAATTGCCGCGATACGGTCGAGGAACGCCTGGGTGACCTCTACCGAGGTCAGCTCACGAGCGTGAATCTTCTGTGCGAGCTCAAAAGCGCTCAGCCCCAGAATCGGGTCCTCAGCAACAGCGGCATGCAGGTTCGGGTTAGCTGCAGTCATTTCTTCCACGTACTCCTACTCGCCGAGAATCTGGGGAACTTCGAAGCGCTGGCGGTCCTGCGACGGCGCCTGGTCCAGCGCCTGCTCCGCAGTCAGCGTCGGCTTGACGACGTCCTCGCGCATCACACCGGACAGCGAAGAGGGGTGACTCATCGGTTCAACATCATCCGCAGCCACCTTTTGAACGGCCTGGACATGGTTAATAATGCCGTCGATCTGACCGGCGAACTCGTCGAGTTCCGCGTCAGTCAGAGCCAGACGGGACAATCGCGCTAGGTGGGCGACCTCATCGCGTGAGATAGCTGGCACGCTAGTACCCCTTTCATTTCTTCGTACGAAGCTAGTGCACAGAAGTTTAGTTGAAACTGATTTTGAACCGCGCGAGCGGGCTGTACTTGCCAACAGTAGTCGTTGTCGCCAAGCAGTTGTCCGCAGGGTCTTACATTTCAAAGGTTTACCCTGTAGCCTAAATCACTACTTCTATAGTTACACCGCAAGCATCACTATCAATTATTCGAAAGGTTGTGCACACAGCCATGAGTTACCTCCTTCGCATCCAGCTTCCCGACGAACCAGGCGCACTTGGCTACGTCGCGGCTGCCCTGGGCGAAGTAGAAGGTGATATTCGCAGTGTCGATGTCGTAGATTACGGCGCTAATGGCGTTGTTGTTGACGACATCGTGGTTGACCTGCCCATGGGCCTGCTACCAGACACACTGATTACAGCGGCTCAGTCCATTAGCGGAGTGGAAGTCGATTCAATTAGGCCTTTCTCCGGCTCGGTTGACCGCCGCGGACAGATTGCACTGCTGGCCAAGTTCTCACAGCACACGAAGAACTTGGATCGTGCCCTCGGAGATGTCGTCGACGGCCTGCCTCAGACTATGACTGCCGGCTGGGCTATCGTCCTCGGCGAACAGAGCGATGGCCGCTGGGTACGTCGCGCTTCCTCTACCGCTGCTCCAGAGGATAACGGCCGGACTCTGCCGGAAGCCCCGATTGACTCGCCGCGAAACCTCGATCCGGACGAAGAAACGTGGCTGCCGGAGGACTGGACAGTTATGGACTCCTCCATTGCCGCCACTCCGATGGGCAAGGGCCTCGTTCTCGTTATTGGCCGGCCCGGCGGGCCGGACTTCCTACCAAGTGAGGTTGAGCACTTGGGCCGGATTGGCACGATTGTCGGCGCAATCATCGACTAGCAGCGGCTAATGGGCTGCCCTCTTCTGAGGGCAGCCCCCTTCCGCTCGAAGCTCTTACCCTAAGGCTCCTCCCCTATGGAGCGCAGTGATTCACGCTTAGCGGTAAAGTCTGGAACTGATACCAGTCAATAAGGAGCTTCTTTGATGTCGAACTTGAGTGACCTCGTCGGATCCCACATTCGTGCCGAGTCCGGCCGTGTCCCCCAGTCGTCCACTGAGATGGAATTCTGGTCCGGTCTGTCACGGGTTGTTGTCGATAACCTAGCGGACAACTGGCAGCGCACCACGGAGGCATACGCTGCTACCCGCCAGCAGCACTACTTCTCCGCCGAGTTCCTCATGGGTCGCGCCCTGCTGAATAACCTGCTCAATGCAGGTCTGGTGGATGAGGCCTCTGCTGCCGTGAAAAAGTACGGCAAGAATCTGACAGACGTGCTCGAGGCTGAACACGACGCCGCTCTCGGTAACGGTGGCCTGGGTCGTCTGGCCGCCTGCTTCCTGGATTCCTGTGCCACGCAGAATCTGCCGGTGACCGGTTATGGCATCCTCTACCGCTACGGTCTGTTCAAGCAGACCTTCGAAGATGGCTTCCAGGATGAGCACCCGGACCCGTGGATGGAAGAGGGCTACCCCTTCGTCATTCGTCGCGAGGAACTGTCCAAGATTGTCACCTTTGATGACTTGGTGGTGCGCGCTGTTCCATATGACATGCCAATTACCGGCTACGGCACCGATAACGTCGGCACGCTGCGCCTGTGGCACTCGGAGCCGATGCGTGAGTTCGACTATGACGCCTTCAACTCGCAGCGCTTCACCGACGCCATTGTCGAGCGTGAACGCGTCCATGACCTGTGCCGCGTGCTCTACCCGAATGACTCGACCTATGACGGCAAGGTCCTGCGTGTCCGCCAGCAGTACTTCTTCGTCTCCGCTTCGCTGCAGACGATGATCGATTCTTACATCGAGAATCACGGCGAGGACCTGCGCGATTTCCACAAGTACAACTCCATTCAGCTCAATGACACCCACCCGGTGCTCGCTATCCCAGAGCTGATGCGTCTGCTCCTGGATGAGCACGATATGAGCTGGGACGACGCCTGGAACGTCGTGTCCAACACCTTCGCCTACACCAACCACACCGTTCTGGCAGAAGCGTTGGAGACCTGGGAATACTCCATTTTTGACCGTCTCTTCGGCCGCGTTCTGGAGATCACCCGCGAGATTGACCGCCGCTTCCGCGAAGACCTGGCGGAGCGCGGCTTCGACCAGGGCAAGATTGACTACATGGCGCCGATTTCTCACGGTCGCATCCACATGGCGTGGATCGCCTGCTACGCCGCGTACTCCATCAACGGTGTTGCTGCTCTGCACACGGAGATCATTAAGCGCGAAACGTTGAAGGACTGGCACGATATCTGGCCGGAGCGCTTCAACAACAAGACCAACGGAGTCACCCCGCGCCGCTGGCTCAACCAGTGCAACCCGCGCCTGTCGGCACTGCTGACTCGCCTGTCGGGTTCGGACGCCTGGGTCACTGACCTGGACAAGCTCGCTGAGCTCGAAAAGTTTGCTGACGACGAGGCCGTGTTGCGTGAGATTCTCGAGATCAAGCACGAGAACAAGAAGGACTTCGCCACCTGGCTGGAGCACCGCCAGGGTATTTCGGTGAACCCGGACGCCATCTTCGATACCCAGATTAAGCGTCTGCACGAGTACAAGCGCCAGCTTCTCAACGCGCTCTACATCCTGGATCTCTACTACCGCATCAAGGAAGACCCAACGCTGGACGTGCCACCGCGCGTATTCATCTTCGGTGCCAAAGCCGCCCCAGGCTACGTTCGCGCGAAGGCCATCATTAAGTTCATCAATGCTATCGCGGACAAGGTCAACAACGATCCGGACATGGACGGCCGCCTGCAGGTCGCCTTCGTTGAGAATTACAACGTCACCCCGGCAGAGCACATCATCCCGGCCACCGACATCTCCGAGCAGATTTCCACTGCCGGTAAGGAGGCTTCGGGTACCTCGAACATGAAGTTCATGATGAACGGCGCACTGACGCTGGGCACCATGGACGGCGCAAACGTCGAAATCGTCGACGCCGCCGGCGAAGAAAACGCCTACATCTTCGGTGCGCTGGAAGAGGAACTGCCGGAGCTGCGCCGCACCTACAGCCCGCGTGGCACTTACGAAACGGTGCCGGGCCTCAAACGCGCGGTCGATTCGCTTGTCGACGGCACTTTTGCTGACGGTGGCAGCGGAATGTTCCACGACCTGCACTTCTCGCTGCTGGAGTCCAACGGGTACGAGCCGGCCGATGTTTACTACGTCCTCGGCGACTTCGCTGACTACCGCGAGACCCGCGACCGCATGGCGGAAGACTACCGCGACGAGCTGGCATGGGCCAAGAAGTGCTTCCTGAACATCATCCGTTCGGGCCGCTTCTCCTCCGACCGCACCATCCGCGATTACGCCAATGAGGTCTGGAAGCTGGAAGAGACCAAGATTTAGGCCCCGGCTGGGCCAAATCCTGGCTGGGCCAAGCCCCAGCTAGGCCTGACCAGTTTCCAGCAACCGCTTGAACCCATCCTCGTCGAGGATGGGCAAGCCCAGTTCCTCGGCCTTTGTGGCCTTGGAACCGGCGTTTTCGCCAACCACCACGTAGTCGGTCTTCTTCGACACCGACCCTGCGGCCTTACCGCCACGGGAGATAATGGCTTCCTTCGCGCTGTCGCGAGTGAAGTCCTCCAAAGAGCCGGTGACTACCACGGTCAATCCCTCTAGCACCTGATCTGGACGATCGGCGACCTCATCGGCCATACGCACACCGGCAGCTTCCCAGCGCTCGACAACCTCGCGGTGCCAGTCCACCTCGAACCAGTCAGCCACGGAATCGCCGATGATCTCGCCAATGCCATCGATGGCCGAAATCTCCTCGCGGCTCGCAGCGCGCAGCGCCTCCATCGAGCCGAACTTCTGTGCCAAGGTCCGCGCCACTGTTGGACCCACATGACGAATGGACAGGCTGACCAATACGCGCCACAGCTCTTTATCCTTAGCTGCCTCGATGTTGGCCAACAGTTTCTTACCATTGGCGTTCAGGGTTTTCCGCGAAGCCGTAGTGTAGACCTCAGTGCCGAGCAAATCTTCCTCGGTGAGGTCGAAGAGGCGGGACTCGTCGGCAAGCACGCCGCGATGAATCAAATCGGCAGCGCCCCTCTCCCCCAGGTTTTCGATATCGAACCCGGAGCGGGAGGCGAGGAATTCAATTCGACGCCGCAGCTGACCTGGGCAGTAGCGGGTATTGGGGCAACGCCAATCGGCATCGCTGTCCTTTGCCGGAGCCAAACGAGTACCGCACTCGGGGCAGAGAGTCGGGTAAATGTACTTTCGCTCGCTACCATCTCGGAGATCGGCCACGGGGCCGAGTACCTCTGGAATCACGTCACCGGCCTTGCGGATGGTCACACGGTCCCCGATGAGCACACCCTTTCGGTGCACCTCGGAAGGGTTGTGTAGCGTCGCCATCTCGACAGTTGACCCGGCCACGAAGACCGGCTTCATCACGGCATATGGCGTCGCACGACCAGTTCGGCCGATGGAGACTCGAATGTCCAGCAGGTCCGTGGTGACCTCTTCTGGCGGATACTTGTAGGCAATCGCCCAGCGCGGCGCCCGTGAGGTCGCGCCCAGCGCGCGCTGCTCGGAAAGGGAGTCAACCTTGACCACAAGCCCGTCCATCTCGTGGATGGCATCGTGACGGTGCTCGCCCCAGTACTGCATCTGCTTGACGACGTCATCCGCGGAATGAACCTGCTTTGTATACGGCGACACGTGGAAACCCCACTCGTCCAAGGCACGATAGGCCTCGTGCTGAGACTGTGGACGCCAGCCCTCGATATGACCAATTCCATGACAAATCATGGACAAGCGACGCTTCGCCACTTCTGCAACATCCTTCTGTCGCAGGGAACCGGCGGCGGCGTTACGGGGGTTGGCAAACGGCTTCTGGCCTGCGTCGACGCGATCAGCATTGATGCGTTCGAACTCTTCCAACGAGATAAAGACCTCACCACGCACCTCGAGCACGTCGGGAATGTTCTCGCCACTGATTTCATGCGGAATATCTTCGATAGTGCGCGCATTGGCGGTGACGTTCTCCCCCACGCGGCCGTCTCCGCGGGTGGCCGCCCGGACAAGGCGGCCCTTCTCATAGACCAGGTCGATAGACAGGCCATCGATTTTCAGCTCGGTCAGATACGCGCTGGCCGGGGTGCGGGCCAGCCAGCCGCGCAACTCCTGCTCATCGAAAACATTGTCCAAGCTGTAGAGGCGTTCGAGGTGCTCAACGGGCTCGAACACTTCCCCGTCGGCAGGCGTGTCGACCTGCGCACCGACCTGCTGCGTGGGGCTGTCCGGCACCACCAGATCGGGCCACTGCTCCTCTAACCGCTGCAGTTGACGGAACATCTCGTCATACTCAGCATCGGAGATAACCGGCTGCGCGGTGTAGTACAGCGCAGCGTTCTCGCGGATGCGAGTTGCTAGATCTTGCCACTTCTCCCGGACGTCCGCCGGCGCTGGCTCGGAGGCGGGGGCGCTGGAAAACGAAGACAAATCGGAGGTTGACAGGTCGGAGTTCTCATCGGTCGAGGAAGTCACGTCGCTCATTCTATGTCATTGCCCGGATGCGCCGGGGGACACGGAAATTCTCTTGACCTTGTTCCTGCCCCTCAGCGAATCCGCACTCTCCGCTACAGTTGAGACATGCATAATTTCGATCCGCGACGCATGCTCGCGTTTGATCTGGAGACTACCGGCACGGATCCTCGCACCTGCAAGATTGTCACTTCCGCACTGGTCCGACTGACTGAGCAGGGCAAAGATTCCACCATCATGCTCGCTAATCCCGGTGTCGAAATTCCGCAAGCTGCGTCTGATGTGCATGGCATCACCACTGAAAAAGCTCGCGCGGAGGGGCGCCCGCACGATGAAGTGCTAGCGGATACCATTGCCGGCCTTCGAGCTGCCTGGCGCGATGGTCTGACCGTAGTGGCCTATAACGCGGCTTATGATCTGACGGTACTGCGCTCGCAGGATTCCAGTTTTACCGTTGACGGGCTCGTGGTCGATCCCTTTGTGCTGGACCACTACTTTGATCCGGAACGTCGTGAAAAACGCACATTGACTGATGTCTCCCGCCATTATCAGGTGCGCCTGGACGGAGCACATGATGCCACCGAAGATGCCCTGGCTGCCGCGCGTATCGCATGGGTGATGGCGCGCCACTACCGGGAGCTAACCGAAAAATCGGGAGAAGAGCTAATGGAGCTGCAGGCCGTCGCGTACTACCAGTACAAGAAGAACCTGCAGCAGTACCTGACCGAAAAGGGTAAGGATACGTCGGACTTCACCTTCGGGTGGCCGATGGACTGAGCAGCGGCCCC
Source organism: Corynebacterium sp. HMSC076C10 (assembly GCF_001812455.1). NCBI lineage: Bacteria > Bacillati > Actinomycetota > Actinomycetes > Mycobacteriales > Corynebacteriaceae > Corynebacterium > Corynebacterium sp. HMSC076C10. The sequence continues at coordinate 47,003 of NZ_KV809157.1, read as the reverse complement.
CTCACCCTCCCCGGCTCTCCCAATATCCAGAGTTTTGTGATTATCCAACGGAAACCGAATATCCAAAATCCGGCGGTGTATCCAAGTTATCCAAGTCGATGTGGATTATCCATTGCTATGATTGATGCGTGACCACTCGCAGCGACAAGGCCATCTCCATCCCACGCAATCCTTTCCACCCCACATTCGGCCGATCCCCGGCCATCATCGGTGGGCGCGATGTCGAGCTGGACTCGTTTGAGCTGGCTCTGGCGGAAGGCCCCGGTAATCCCTGGCGAACCGCGCTAATTTCCGGTACCCGCGGAATCGGCAAGACGGTACTTCTCAACGAGTTTGAAGCCGCAGCAAAGCAACTGGGATGGATTGTGCTGCGTGCTCACATCGGCTCTGAAATGATTTCTGAGCTCACCGATGTCACCATTCCGCGCGCTTTCAGTGCCATTGACAGTGCACCGACGGGCAAGGGCCGTCACCTCACCGGCCTGTCCATCGCCGGCATTGGCGGGTTTAAGACGGAAGTCAGCACTTCTCAGCCCGAGCCCGGCAGGAATCTGCTCAGCCAACTTCAGGATCTCTCGGCTCTCCTCATGCCACAGGGATCCGGCATCTTGCTCACTCTCGACGAGGTGCAAAGTGCAGCCCCCGCACAGCTCAACGAAATTGCCCATGCAATCCAGGACCTAAATCGCGACGATGCGGAGATTGCCTTTGTCGCAGCCGGGCTGCCCAGCGGTATCGAAGACTTGCTCCAGCTAGAGGGCGCAACATTCTTACGCCGTGCCGAACGCGTGACTCTGGGCCGATTGGACGTGGAGACCACCAAGGACATCATTCGCAGAACTGCAGAACTCGGCGAACGCGCGATGACCGAGGATGCCGTCGAGCTGGCCGCTGAACTCAGCCACGGCTACCCGTATCTCATACAGACCATTGGCTCAGTCGCTTGGGCTAAGGCCAGGTTGGCCCACTCGGACACCATTACCGCTCAGCATGCCTCGGATGCCACAGCGGAATCCATCCGCCGCATCGGGCTGCAAGTTCATGCGCCCAGCCTGCGGAAAGTGCCACCTCGCCAGATTGATTTTCTCAAAGCGATGGCGCGCCTCTCCCCCAATGGAAAGCCCGTGGCCACGAGCGCCATCGCAGAGACCATGGGACGCAAACTCTCTGGCATCTCACAGCTTCGCCATGACCTGATTTACCGCGAGTTGATTGTTTCAGCGTCGACGGGATACGTGGAATTCACACTTCCCTACTTCGCCGACTACCTCAATACGCTGGTGGAATAAGGTCACTATTCGTCGTGAGCCAAGTCACCGGCTGCCCGACGAAGAAGCTCCGTGGCATTGCGGCCTGCGCCGAGTTGCGCCTGTGCTTCTTCATTGGAGCTGGCAGCAAAGCCGCCCATCGGCGCCAGATTCAGGCTCTCAGCAATCTGTAGGCGCGAATAGCCCAGCTCATCCCAGAACAGCGCTGCTTGCTCAGCGAGTGCTCGAGCCGGTGTCGCCACCGGGACGCCCGTGTGCTCTTCTCGCTCCGTGACCGTCACTGGCACAATACCCAGCTCCAGGGACATATCGGCACCGACCACGGCAGCCACAAAATCCAGTTGCTGCGTGGTGGTCAGTTCTTTGCGAGGTAGCCACACTCCGGCCGCACCGGAATCCGCCAAGGCCTGAACAGCCAGGCCATCGGGGCTCGACAGCGCGATGGTCACTTCGATTTCGTCGTCACGCAGCGGCCCCGTGACCTCGCGGAAGATCTCCGCGATTTCGCGGTGCCCCTGGGCGGGGAGATAGCCCGCGTTGCCCATCAGCATGGACGGGGCCTTGATTTTGCCCTGTACGACTGCGCCGAGTGCGGGTTCTGCCAGAAGTACCTCGATGTCGCTGTCGAAACGCCGACGGACATCGGTGATGTGGGAAGCCAATCCCGCGGCTAGCGACTGCGCGAAGTGCTTCACGGCGCCGCGGTCAACGGCGATGAGATGGCCTGCGGCATTTTCCACCGAAGCCGCCATCGTCCATGGGCCGAGAGCGGTCAGGCGAATCTTCTGCGGGGTGCGTCCCCACGCTTCCTCGCACGCGTCGATGTCACGGTGGAGATAATCAGTGGCCAAGGCACTCGCGCGACCACGACGGTCGGCGACTTTCCAGGAGCGCGCTCCCCTGTCGACGACGAGGTCAGCCATGAGGGCGGCCGTGCGACCGACGGCATCGGCGCCGAACCCCCGGGCGGGCAACGTCGGTAGCGTGAGGTGACCTTCCAGGCATTCGCCAATGACAATCTCTGCCGCCTCGCGTGGATTGCGGCCCGGCATCGGGCCAAGGCCGACAAAGGAGGTCACGACAAGTCCTCTTCACGGGCGGTCGAGACAATCGTGCCGGAGCCCAGCACGTAGTCGCCCGCAGTGTCAGTGTGGTACAAAACAGCGGCCTGACCAGAAGCGACACCACGAAGCGGATCGCTCAGGTGCAGCCGGAAGGCGCCACCGCGTCCGGTGATGTCATCGTCAGGTCCTGCCAGCACTTCAATGCGGCAGTCGATGGGGCGACCGTGCGCACGCACCTGCACCTGCAGCTTGCCGGCCTCCGAGGCAGCGAGTACCTCATCCGGGTTGGCCAGCCAGATGGCACGGTCGGCCTCGAGCACGTTGACATTCAAGTCCGCAGCCGTGCCGATTGTCACCGTGCCGGTCTCTGCATCAATGCCGGTGACATAGCGCGGCTTGCCATCCGGCATCGGCCCCGCCAGGCCAATCCCCTTGCGCTGACCAATGGTGAAACCGTAGACACCGTCGTGCTCAGCGACGGTGTCGCCAGTTTCCTTATCCACAATGGTGCCCGGGCGACGGCCAATCTTCGCGCCCAGGAACGCCTTGGTATTGCCATCCGGGATGAAGCAGATGTCGTAAGAGTCCGGCTTGTTGGCAGTGCCTAGTCCCATCCCGCGGGCTTCTTCACGAATCTCTGGCTTCTCGGTGTTTCCTACCGGGAACATCGAGCGCTGCAGCTGCTCGCGATCCAGCACGCCCAGGACATAGGACTGGTCCTTCTTCGCATCGCGGCCGCGGCGCAACAGGCCGTCGTCGCCAAGCAAAGCGTAGTGCCCCGTGACCACAGCGTCGAAGCCGAGCGCGATGCCGCGCTCTAGTAGAGCGGCGAACTTGATGCGTTCATTGCAGCGCAGGCATGGGTTCGGCGTCTCGCCGCGCTCGTAGGAGTCGTAGAAGTCATCCATGACCTCTTCCTTGAAGCGCTCGGAGAAATCCCAGACGTAGAAGGGAATGCCCAGCTCATCGCAGACGCGGCGGGCATCGCCGGAGTCCTCTAGCGAACAGCAGCCGCGGGATCCGGCGCGAACGGACTGCGGATCTTTCGACAGCGCCAAGTGCACGCCGACGACCTCGTGACCTGCGGCCAATGCACGCGCCGCAGCCACGGAAGAATCCACACCACCGCTCATTGCTGCAAGAACTCGCATTGCGTTGCAACCTTTCCCCTCTAGATTTTGTGCACGTGTCACCGTACCACCACGGGGCAAAAACTAAGCCATGCCAGCACGCCGCGCCCGCTCGACCGTTTCCGGCAGCGCCGAAATGACGGCGTCGACATCCGCCTGCGTCGAGGTGTACCCCAGCGTAAAACGAATCGACGACCGCGCTTCCGGCTCCGAAACGCCCATCGCCATCAGCACGTGCGAGGGACGATTAACGCCCGCGCTACATGCCGATCCCGTAGAACAGTCAATTCCCGCCGCATCGAACAGCATGATCAAACTATCGGCCTCCGCGCCCGGGAAGCTGGCGTAGACATGCCCCGGCAAAGCGAGCTCGCTGGTGTGGATAATCGCACCGTCGATGTGCATGATTGCCCTGATGAGCTGCTGCGTCAGACCGCGGATTCGCTCATTGTCCGCCGCCATCGTGTCCACCGCCGCGCGCAGTCCTGCCGCCATGCCCGCCGCCGACGCCACGTCCTGCGTGCCCGAACGCAGTCCGCGTTCCTGCCCGCCGCCGTTGTTATGCGGGGTAAGTTTCGCTTCACGACGAACAAGCAGCGCCCCAATCCCACGGGGACCGCCGAACTTGTGCGCGGAGATGGCCATTGTAGTGGCGCCACTTGCGTGGAAATCAATGGGCAGATGTCCGGCTGCCTGCACAGCATCGATATGGAAAGGCACGCGAGCATCCTTCGCCCGCTTGGCAATCTCCTCCACCGGCTGGATGGTGCCGGTCTCATTGTTCGCCCACATGCACGTCACCAGCGCGGTGTTCTGCCGACTCATCTCCGGGAACTGCACCATGTCAACGCGACCATCAGCACCTACAGGAGCCTCAACAATCTTGGCCCAGTGTTCCTTTTCCAGATGGTGGCATGTCTTCAACACTGCATCGTGCTCGATTGGTGGAACCACAATGTCCGAGCCAGAGGCCTTGAAGTACAGGCCTGAAATCGCTAGATTGTCGGCCTCAGTTCCACCGGAAGTAAAAACTACCTCGATGGGATCGGCACCAAGCAGCTCTGCAATTTCTTCTCGGGACTCTTCCAGAACCTTTTTCGCAATGCGTGCGGTGGCGTACTGCCCCGAGGGGTTGGCCAGACCTAGGTTCTCGACCATTGCCGTGCGCGCTTCTGGGCGCAATGGTGTAGTCGCGGCATGATCCACAAAGTGACGGGTCTTCGCAGCAGACTTCATTTCACTCTTCACGTCCGGAGCGGCAACGATGTGGTCATTAAGCATGCAGGCAGTATAACGCTGCGTGCGCCTTATGCTCACTATCCGCCATAGTTAAATCTCACTATCTGCACGAACAGATGAGTAGGACCAAAAAAATGCTCGGGGCGGGAACAGACAGGAAATCTGTGCCCACCCCGAGCGGGTAGTTGCTAGCCGAGTTGACTCTCGACCAGCAGCCTTACGCAACTAGCAGACTTCAGGCAAGTGCGTATTACTTCAGGTTCTCGATAGCCTGCGGAACAACGTCGAACAGGTCACCGACGACACCGAAGTCAGCAATCTCGAACAGCGGAGCCTCTTCGTCCTTGTTGACCACAACGATGGTCTTGGAGGTCTGCATACCTGCCTTGTGCTGGATAGCACCGGAAATACCCAGAGCAACGTAGAGGTCCGGGGAAACGGTCTTACCGGTCTGGCCAACCTGGAACTGACCCGGGTAGTAGCCAGCGTCAACAGCAGCACGGGAAGCACCAACAGCTGCGCCGAGAACGTCTGCCAGCGGCTCAACAACGTTCTTGAAGCCATCCTCGGATGCGACACCGCGGCCACCGGAAACAACCAGCTTAGCCTCGGTCAGCTCCGGACGGTCGCCGCCCTCAGCCGGTGCGAAGGAAACGATCTCGACAGCGTTGTTGCCGATCTCTGGGAATGCAATCTCGGTAACGTCAGCGGAACCGGACTTCTCCTCCGGGTCAACGGAGCCCGGACGCAGAGCGTAGACCGGGGATGCGCCGTAGCCGACACCGTCAACGATGTACTCGCCACCGAAGATGGAGTACTTAACGGAAGCGTCATCGTTGATAGCAACAACGTCGGACAGCAGACCGGAACCGGTCAGCGCAGCGACGCGGCCAGCGATTTCCTTGCCGGTTGCGGAAGCGGAAACCAGCACCGGAACCTCACGCTCGGAGGCCAGGCCGACGAGAACGTCAACCTCAGGGGTGATCAGGTACTTGTCGGCATCGTCGGACTCAGCAGCGAGAATCTCGCCAGCGCCGTAGGAGGCCAGGGTGTCTGCGAAGCTAGCAGCGGTACCCGGGGTACCCACGACAACTGCGGCCGGGGTGCCGAATGCGGAAGCAGCGGTCAGCAGTTCAGCGGTGGTGTTCTTCAGCTCGCCATTTGCGTGCTCGACGAGAACGAGGACGTCGGTCATAGTGATCTTTCTCCTACTTGTATCTCTATTTGTCTTCTATTCGCGTCAAGCGCCTTAGATGAACTTCTGGGCCTTGAGGTACTCGGCCAGCTTGGCGCCGCCGTCTCCCTCATCGTTAATGCGCTCACCAGCGGTCTTAGCCGGCTTCGGAGTGGAGCCAGTGACACCGGTAGCAGCGTTTTCGAGACCAACCTGCTCTGCCTCAGCAGCAACATCGTCCAGAGTCAGCTCGGTGACCGGCTTCTTCTTAGCGGCCATGATGCCCTTGAAGGATGCGAAGCGCGGGCTATTAGCCTTCTCAGTGACGGAGACGACTGCCGGCAGGGATGCCTTGAGCTTGTAGATGCCGTCTTCGACCTCGCGCTCACCGGTGATGGAGTCACCGTCGATAGCGACGGAACGCAGGTGAGTCAGAACCGGGAGGTCGCGATAGACACCGAGGATAGCCGGGACGGAAGCGGTGCCACCGTCGGTGGAGGCGTTACCGGTGACGATGAGGTCAACATCTTCGAGGGTGTCAATGACGTTGGACAGAGCCCATGCGGTCTGAACAGCGTCGGAACCTTCAAGTGCGTCGTCCGAAAGAATGACGGCGTCGTCTGCACCCATGGACAGAGCCTTGCGCAGTGCCTCGATGGCACGATCCGGGCCAACAGTTGCGACGGTAACGTTTCCGCCGTGCTCTTCCTTCAGCTGCAGGGCAGCCTCAACAGCGTTCTCATTAATTTCGTCGAGAACTGCGTCTGCAGACTCACGATCGAGGACAAACTTGTCATCGGTGAGCTTACGCTCGGACCAGGTGTCCGGAACCTGCTTGACCAGAACCACGATGTTCGGCATTTTTCTGTCGTCCTTACTGGTTGATTACTGGTGAACGTTTATCTGACCTTACTTCGCAAGCCGCCTCACAATAAAGTGAACCAGGCCACGCTCTAGGTCGTCTGTGTTGAAGATAACAGAACCTATCGCCAATGCGAAGGTGATCCAGATAACAATGTCGTTATTTTTTTAAATTTTTTTCTACACCACGAGCACAGCCCGCCCGCCAACATGCTATTTCCGCATGTCAGACGTTAATAGTACGCAATCAACTGCAGCTGTCTCCGCAGTATTCGCCAACAGCAAACACCGATCCCCAACGGGCTACCCCCACCAATGTTCCGTCGTAAAGCGGTCCTCAACCGATCTCCCGGGGCTGACAGATAAACGCCGTCGCGCTCCGTCCGATGCGCGTGACCACCACCGCCAACGCCCTGGAGCCCTTAAGCTTCCACTGCTTGCGCAACGCGTCGGGGTTGACGTCTACGCCGCGCACGAGAATCTCCACCGATCCGCAATCCAACGCTGCCAGTGCCTTGCGAACCTGCTTCAACCCCACTTGCTCAATAACTTCGAACCCGGCAATCCCCTGCGGCAAAACATCGCCACTGACGTGCGCAATCCGCTCATCGAGCTGCCAGAGCCCATGCGCCGCCGCAAAATGCCGCACCAGCCCGGCGCGCACAATCGCCCCATCCGGATCAATGATGTACCGGCCGGCAGCGCGCACATCGACGTCGTCAGGCATGGTGTCGTCGTAGGTCTGCACGTCCACCGCCGAAAACTCTAACGGCCTGTGCTTATCGACGGTCTGGATAACCATCGCCGATCGCGTTACGGATTGCCCATCGGTAACTCCGGCCAACCCCGGCGTATATAGACATGCCTCCTTGACCGCACCGTCCACCGAAGTGACAGCCACTTCCCCGCTCCACTCGCTGAAGTCGAGGCCCGGCGCACATTTGATAGCTAGTTCTTTGTCGGGCCAGGCGGCTATGAGCGCCGGCAGCGATGGGAGCAAGTCCTCCGGGTTGGTGATCCTGCGACCACCGGAGCGGCGTGCAGGGTCAGCGACAATGACGGGTGCGTCAAAGGTCGGTTGCAAAGCATCGGCCTGCGCGAAAATGTTCTTGCCGACGTTATGCCGCGCCATGGCCAGCCGCGCAAGGTCGAGATCAGACCCGACAACGGTCAGGCCCTCGTGGTCAATTGCTGCCACTTCAGTACCAATGGAGCAGGTCACATCGGCCACTACTTCGACACCGAGATCCGCAAGCCTACGGGCGCGAGCCAGCGCGACGACAAAGGGCGTGGCCTGCTGCGCTGCTTCGGAAGAGAAGATCCAGTCCCCTGGCAGTTTGCTGACCGCAGAACGCCGAGCTGCCGCGACTTCAATGACCGCGCGACCAAACTCGCCACAGTGTTGGCGTAGATGCGCGGAGTCTGCAATCAGAGACTTTTTAGTGAGCGCGAGCTGGTCGGCCTCATCTAGCCACTCCGGATGAGCAGCAACAGCGGCCACCTCTGCAGCGGACAGGGACACTCGTTATCTCCTTCCAACTAGGGATCAGCCGGTTAACGGGGGTTGAGTAGTCGGCTAACGGTTCATACCTTTGCGCAAATGCCCCATGTGGGTGGCAACGGCAAAGTACTCATCCATAAAAGGTTCCCCGAGGAAGTCACTACTGGTGCGTCGCACCGGAGTGTTTCTGGCCGCCTCGAGAGCCTCCGCAACAGTGCTGACGCCGTCCAAGCGAGTTAGTTGCGCCCAGGTCGGAGGCATGAGGCCAAGTAGACCACGGCGCCATCCATCCAAAATCGTCGTCGGGCGGAACCAACCTGAAGATGATGCCTCAGAGGTGTCACCGTCGGCCCTTTGACCGTCGGGAAGCGCGGCGAGGAAGAAATAGGTGTCGTAGCGAATGGGGTTGGATTCGGGTGTCACCCAGTTAGCCCAAGGACTGACGAGTTCGGCATCGAGCGCCAGATTTTCATTGCTAAGGAAATCCGTCAATGACAACTCGTGGGCTTCCAACTGTCGTCGCTGACGGTGGAAGCGGTAGCCATCTGCGACAATCTCACCGCCAGCATCGCGAACCAACAGAGTGCCTGTTTCCTCAAAGGTCTCACGCACGGCCGCGCAGGTGAGCGCGTGCGCCCGCGCGCGGTCGACGTTAAAAGCCTGCGCGATCCGCGACTCGGGGTCGGCTTCCGACGGCTCGGTCACGGCCATGACCTCATTCGCGACAGCTGGGAAATCACGCTGGTCTACTCCACCGCCGGGGAACACGGTCATGTTGGCCGCAAAGCGCATTGAGGATACGCGTTCTTGAACGTAGACCTCGAGCCCGCAGTGGGTGTCGCGGAGCAGCAACACAGTCGCAGCCAGTTTCGGCGACGCGGGCGTATTCGGGGTTTCAGGTGTCGGAACCGCCATGAGCGTCTACTTCTTCCGGTGCTTTCCAGCAGGCCGTGCCCGGCGCGCAAAGTAGCGATCATCGATGCGATCGACGACGATTTCCTGGTGGAAAGCCCTGGTCAGGTTCTCGCTGGTCAGGACGTCGTCAATAAGCCCCTGTGCGATGACATTGCCTTCGTCGAGGAGCATCGCATGGGTGAAGCCGTACGGAATTTCTTCCGGGTGGTGCGTAATCATCACCATCGCCGGCGCATCCGGGTCGAGTGCGAGTTCGCCTAAGTAACCGACCAGGTCCTCACGGCCGCCGAGGTCGAGTCCGGCTCCCGGCTCGTCGAGAAGCAGCAATTCGGGGTTGACCATCATGGCTCGTGCGATGAGTACGCGCTTGCGCTCCCCCTCACTGAGAGTGCCCCAGGTGCGGTCTGCAAGATGCTCAGCACCCATGCGCTCGAGAATCTCGGAGAGCTGTTCGAAATCCATCTCTTCATAGGTCTCACGCCAGCGACCCAAGACGGAGTAACTGGCAGAGATTACAAGGTCCGCGACCTTTTCATCATTGGGAATGCGGTGAGCAATCGACGATGATGTCAAACCAATCATGGTGCGCAGATCACGCATGTCGGTGCGCCCAATCTGCTCGCCCATCACATGAGCCACCCCTGAAGACGGGAACTCCTCCGCTGCAGCAATGCGCATTAAAGAAGTCTTGCCTGCGCCGTTCGGCCCCATGATGACCCAGCGCTCGTCAAGTTCTACTTGCCAATCCACCGGCCCGACCAGCGTACGGCCACCACGGATGAGGTTTACGTCGCGAAAGTCGAGTAGCAAATCTTCGTTAAAGTCTTCTTCCAATTCAGCCACACATCCATGGTGCCCTAACTTTGCCCAAATGTGCGCTTGGACATTCTCATCTATCCTCGGTAGAGAGCAAATCGAGTTCACTCGAGATGGTTTTGCTTCGATTTTCACCTAGCTCGCCGACAATTAGGAGAACGTCTTTTATGACTGGTCGAATCGGTATTGATGACATCCGTCCTCAAATCAACGGTGGTGCAACTCCATCGAAGGCCGTAGTGGGTGAAGTCGTCCCAACGTTCGCCGTCATTTGGCGAGAAGGCCACGACGCGATGAACGCCACGCTCAACGTCAAGGGGCCGAAGGAATCAGCTTTTGCGTCCCGCTCACAGCGCATTCCAATGCACTTTTCTGACCATGATCCAAATCAGGTCAATGCCACCTTCGTCCCAGACGTTCCCGGGCTGTGGACCATTCGCATTGATGCCTGGTCCGACCCGATGGCAACGTGGCGCAACGCTATCACCAAGAAGTTCGAGGCCGGTCAGAGCGAAGCTGAACTCGCTAATGATCTAGAAATTGGCGCCGCTCTCTTCGACCGCGCCGCCGCTGGTGCCGCTGCTATCCACCGCAACCACCTACGCTCCATCGCCGCAGGTCTGCGCGGCGACGGCGATCTTCGCGCCCGCATTGCAGCCGCGCTTTCCGACGAGACCCGCGCCATTTTGCAGGCGCACCCGGTGCGCGACCTTTTGACCCGCGGAAAGACCCGCAAGATCAAGGTTGACCGCCGCGAAGCCCTGTACTCCTCTTGGTATGAGTTCTTCCCCCGTTCCAACGGTGGTTACGGCGAAAATGGCGAGCTGCTACACGGCACATTCAAGACTGCGGTTGCACAGCTTGATCGCGCTCAGCGCATGGGCTTCGACACGGTCTATCTGCCCCCGATTCACCCAATCGGTGAAATCAACCGCAAGGGTCGCAACAACACCCTGACCCCGGAACCGGGCGATGTCGGATCTCCGTGGGCTATCGGCTCCGCAGAAGGTGGCCACGACGCCATCCACCCGAGCCTTGGTGACGAAAAGGACTTCAAGGAATTCATCAAGGCTGCTAAGGAGCGCAACCTCGAGGTCGCTATCGACCTAGCGCTCCAGTGTGCACCGGACCACCCCTGGGCTAAGGCTCACCCGGAGTGGTTCACCGTGCTGCCGGACGGCACCATTGCCTACGCCGAGAATCCGCCGAAGAAGTACCAGGACATCTACCCGCTGAACTTCGACAACGATGCCAAGGGCCTGTACGCAGAGGTTCTGCGTGTAGTGAAGTTTTGGGTCAAGCGTGGAGTCAAGGTCTTCCGCGTGGATAACCCCCACACCAAGCCGGGCAACTTCTGGGAATGGCTGATTGAAACCGTTCACGAAACCAACCCGGAGGTCATCTTCCTCGCCGAGGCCTTCACCGCCCCGGCCCGCCTCTACGGCCTGGCCAAGGCTGGCTTCACTCAGTCCTACATCTACTTCCCGTGGAAGACTACGAAGGAAGAGCTGACCGAATTCGGCGAGGAGATTACCCGCCATGCAGACATCGCTCGCCCATCCCTATGGGTCAATACCCCAGATATTCTGCATGACTTCCTGGTCAAGGGCGGCCGTGGCGCCTTCGCCATCCGCGCCGCGCTGGCTTCCACCCTATCTCCGCTGTGGGGCATGTACTCCGGCTTCGAGCTGTTTGAAAACGTTCCGGTCAAGGAGGGCTCCGAGGAGTACCTCGACAGCGAGAAGTACCAGCTCCGCAGCCGCGATTACGACCAGGCACTGGCCACCGGCAACTCGCTGGAGCCGTTCATTGCCACGCTGAACAAGATTCGCCGCGAGCACCCGGCTCTGCAGCAGCTGCGCAACCTGCACTTCCACGACATCGACAATGACAACCTGCTGGCTTACTCGAAGCTCGATCCGGTCACCGGCGATGCCATCCTCGTTGTTCTCAACCTCGATCCGTGGAATGCCCAGGAAGCTACCGTGCACCTCGACATGGATCGCATTGGGCTCCGCAACCACGACCGCATGGATGTCACTGACCTGATTACCGGCAACCAGTTCAACTGGGGCAAGGACAACTACGTCCGCCTGGCACCGTGGGAAAACGTTGCGCACATCATCAAGCTGCCAGAAATCGACGTCAAGCTCCGCCACAAGTTGGCTTGGCGCGACGTCCCCGACTACGAGGGCTAGAACGCTTGCTGGGAACTTTCGGGGTTAGTGGGCCGCTGACCTGACCACTGTCGCAACGATTCGTCGTTAGGCTGGCGGGTGAGTTAGCAGCCCACTTTCCCCTACCTCCCTCTATTTCTTTAGAACTGAACTCAACAACTTCACATTCACCTACCTAGAAACGCTTCGGAAGGACCTTCCATGGGAGCCCACACAGATCCCCGCCTCGCAATTGATTCCGGCGATATGGATCGCCTGCGCTACTGCACCCATCACGATCCGCACAGCATCTACGGCGCACACGTCGTGGACGGTGACACGGTTATTCGCACGAGGGTCTTCGGCGCTCAGGCAGTTACTGTCGTCAGCACGCGCGGCGAGTTTGAAGCGGAGAACCTGGGCGACGGTTTCTTCACCGCCCTCGTCCCAGGCGGCGATGACTTCGACTACCGCCTGCGCATTACGTGGGACTCCGGCGAAACCGTAGAGCGTGCCGACGGCTACCGTTTCCTCCCCACTATTGGCGCTGGTGACCTGCACCTAATCGGCGAAGGACGTCATGAGGAACTGTGGAAGGTTCTCGGTGCTCACCTTCGCAGTTACGACACAGAGCTGGGTACGGTCGAAGGCACCTCGTTTACGGTCTGGGCTCCGAACGCACGTGGCGTAGCCGTGGTCGGTGACTTCTGTATGTGGAACGGCGCGCAGTACCCAATGCGCTCTATGGGTGGCGCAGGTATCTGGGAGCTGTTCATCCCGGGTGTGGGTGAGGGCGAAGTCTACAAGTTCGCCATCACGACGCCGGAGGGACAGCGTCGCGATAAGGCCGACCCGATGGCGCGTGCTGCTGAGCTCCCACCGGCTACCGGGTCGATTGTTGCGACCTCCGACTACGCCTGGAGCGACCAAGCGTGGATGGAAAAGCGCGCCAACACAGACTGGACCGAAGAGCCCATCTCTATCTACGAGGTCCACTTGGGTTCCTGGAAGCAGGGCCTGAGCTACGAAGTTATGGCGGAGAAGCTGGTGCGCTACGTGGTCGACATGGGCTACACCCATGTGGAGTTCATGCCAGTATGTGAGCACCCGTTCACCGGTTCCTGGGGTTATCAGGTTTCCGGCTACTACGCTCCGACCAGTCGCTTCGGCACCCCAGATCAGTTCCGCGGTCTGGTTGATGCCTTCCACGCCGCTGGCATCGGTGTCATCATGGACTGGGTTCCGGGGCACTTCCCGAAGGACGAGTTCGCACTTGCCCGCTTCGATGGCACGGCTTGCTACGAGCACCCGGACTGGCGTCGCGGCGAGCAGCGCGACTGGGGCACCTACGTTTTCGACTTCGGCCGCAACGAGGTACGCAACTTCCTCTACGCCAACGCACTGTACTGGGCAGAAGAGTTCCACATCGACGGTCTGCGCGTCGACGCAGTGGCTTCCATGCTGTACCTGGACTACTCCCGCAATGAAGGCGAGTGGCTGCCGAACCAGTACGGTGGTCGTGAAAACCTCGATGCTGTTCAGTTCCTGCAGGAATTCAACGCCACTGTACACAAGCACAACCCGGGCTTCCTCACCGTGGCCGAAGAATCCACTTCTTGGCCGGGTGTGACCGCACCTACCGAGCACGGTGGCTTGGGCTTCTCTATGAAGTGGAACATGGGCTGGATGAATGACACGCTGGAGTACTTCAGCAAGGAGCCGATTTACCGCTCCTACCACCACCATGAGCTCACTTTCGCTATGGTCTACGCCTACTCGGAAGAGTTCATTCTGCCGATTAGCCACGACGAGGTCGTGCACGGCAAGGGCTCGCTGTGGGAGCGCATGCCGGGCGGCGATTGGGATAAGGCCGCAGGCCTACGTACTTTCCTGACCTTCATGTGGGCGCACCCGGGCAAGCAGCTTCTATTCCAGGGTCAGGATCTTGGCCAGAACCACGAGTGGAACCACGATGAGTCCGTGGCTTGGGACAACCTCGAAGGTTGGAGCGGCGAATTCCACCGCGGCATTCAGCTGCTGGTTAAGGACATCAACGCCATCTACAAGGAAAACCCAGCGTTCTACACCCAGGATGACCGCCCAGAGGGCTTCCAGTGGATTAACGCGGATGATTCCACAAACAATGTTGTGTCCTTTGTCCGTTACGGCACCGATGGCTCGGTCGTCGCCTGCGTCTATAACCTGTCGGGAACCACGCAGGAAATCTACAAGATTGGCGTACCGCGCGGTGGCCAATGGACGGAGATTCTGAACACAAACGCATCGCGTTACGAGGGCTCCGGCTACGGTGAAAACGGTACTGTGACCGCGGTCGAGCACGGTTGGAACGGCCAGGCTCACTCGATTGATTTGGTGCTGCCGGCCAACACCGCCGTTTGGCTGAAGTGGCAGGGCTAGTCCCGAATCCAGCCAAACAAAAGACAATCACATAGGAATTGCCCGTGCTGCACGGTTTTCAGTGATCTGAGTTTCAGCCTGAAAACCTGACTCACGGGCAATTTTGTTTTGGGGAGCGTATCCAGGTCCTATCCTCGGAACGGATTGAACCAGTCAGGTTCCAAAGATTCGTTGTAATTCGCAGAATCTGAATCATCGATGTACCCGGATCCATCCATGCTGTCGGTTCCGATACGATCCGGAATGCCGTCGCCATCCTCATCCGCGCTCCACGTCGCAGCCTGCTTAGCAGTCAGTGGCTTGCCATCCTTACCAAGGCGATTGTAATCCGGCAGAAGCTGGGCTATTTGGGAACCCAGCTGGCCGAGCAGGCCGTCGGTAAACTCATTGAGCGGCACCTCATCAAAGCGCGTCGTAATGGCGTAAGCGATGGGGCCGGCTGCGGTGTACAAAATACCGTGGTCATTAACGCCCTCGGCAGTGTCACCGGTCTTCTGGACTGCGGAGCCGACGTACATCACAAACTTCTGCGAACCACCGTAAGTGAGGTAGGTCAATGCAGTTTGTGCCGTGTCCTTGGTAATGAAGTTGTGCTTTGAGGTGCCATCGGCCACTTCCTGGAGACGTGCCATGAACAGCGCAGCTTGAGAGGGAGTAAACCAGGACCGATCACCGCTGGGATTGGGGATGTTGAACTTGTTTCCCAGGTGGTAGCGCTTGTCGTCAACACCGGCTTCCTTGATGGTTTTGTTGACCTCGTCGAAACCACCGACAGCGTCAATCACCCCATTCGCCGCGGTGTTGTCCGAATACCGCATCACGTACTGCAACAGCCCGTCGAGCGTGTATTGGCCAGGACCAATCACGCTTCCGCCAACACCGTTGTCCCAATCGACCGTCACCGTCTTGTCTAGGTCGTCGCCGAATTTCTTCAGCGCAGTAACCACTAACGGAGCCTTGATGGTCGATGCGGAGTACTCCTTCGTATCCTCGCCTACCGACGCCGTGAGCCCTTTGTATGGACCGTCAATGACACGCAAATAGACACCTAAATCAATGCCATAGTTGTCGGAGAAATTCTTAGCCGCAGTATCGAGGACGTCCTGTGCATCAGACCAGGTGACTTCCTCAGACGCATCCCAACCGTTATCTGGAGCATTAGGTTTTGTGGTAGCAGTGGTGGCCTTGGACCCGGTGGTGCTTGGGACATCGATGGTGCACCCCGCCAACAGAGTAGAGGCCGAAAGCGCAACAATGACCGAGGCGGAAGTAGCGCGAAGGGCTTTGGGGCGAAGTCGCATGCAAAACTCCTGGCTGCAGAAAACTGAAGACCAAAGGCACCTAGCGCAGTATGAACTGTCTGAGGTGAACAGGTGGATGAGATGCAGTGGTAACTGCTGTAAACCACTGAGAACTGTTGGAAGATTACCACCTTCCGAAAAATCTCGTTGCACTGGGGCGCAGCTTTTGTGCAACAATGGATTAAATATAGACATGATTAAAAGAATCAATGTCCAACGGTGCACCCAGGCAGTTGAGCTGCACATTTGATGCTTAATGCTTCAACGATGCCTCGTTCGAGACCGCTGCTAGAAATAGCGCACGGCACCGAAAATCGGAGGAAGTGAATCGCAATGGAGGAAAAGGTACATCGCTTGATGGACCGCATGCAGATTCGCCATGCACATATGCGCAACACCTGGTACGGGCCGGTACTCTCCCCGGTTCTTCTCGTCGCAGGCTTCGCACTGCTCATTGTTGGCATTATCATTTTGCCAACTCCTGCTCCCGGATGGCTCTGCATCTTTGTTGCACTGGGAATTCTCTCGTTGGTGCATCCGCCGACACGTCGCCTGAACATCTGGTTGGCAGCAAAATTGGACGCCTTTTACGCCTGGTATGCGGAGCGTCATGTGGCAATGAAAGCCACACTTTTCTTGTTGCTGATGGCGTTTATGGCCGCTGTAATGGGCAGCGTCTACTACTTCATGGCTCCGGATGACTGGCCATACACCGACGCTTCAAGCTAGGAGCCTGAGCGCTTTCCAGGCTCCTAGTGCAGTGCTTCTAGTACAGTGCCCCTAGTACAGCGCGCTAGCCATCCTCCGGCGTGCATCCAATGCCACTGGATCTGCGGTATCGAATAGCACAAGCAGCTCTAGTAGACGCGACTTGATGGCCTCGCGGTCATCGCCAAACACCTGCGGGAGCAACTTTAACAAACGATCGAGCGCCTTCGCTGGATCGTCGACAAGCATCGTGACATCCGCGGCATCGAGGGCGAGCGCGACGTCCTTCGGCGCAGCGTCGGCCTTTGCAATTGGATCTGCGCTGCGATCAATCTTGGCAGCGCGAGCGAAGAAGGACACATTCGCGTGGGCGCGCTTCAGCCCCTGATTTGCGGGCTCGGACTGCAGCATGGCGTCATACAGCTCCAACGCTCCGTCGAAATCGCCCTCCTCGAGCAACTCTTCGGCCTGCTCCAAACGCGGGTCATCGGTGGGTACGGGATTGCCGAAGAAGTCAGTAGGCTCCGGAGCCTCCGGTCCGCTGCCCTCCCCAGCCATACGAGTTCCCGCCGGCAACCCCTTGAGACGACCCCGAGTGGCCTCCATAACCTGCGCCAGCCACTGCTCCAGCCAATCCCTGGTTTTCTCGCCGACAAACATGCCAATGGGACTGCCCATAGCCACAGCCGTTACTGTCGGCACTGCCTGCACACCGAATGCCTGGGCCAGCTGCGGATGCTCCTCAGCATCTGCCCACGCCAGGATCCAGTTCAAATTAGCCTCACGGGCCAAGCCTTCTAGCTCAGCCCGAAGACGCAACGAATCAGCTGCTCCAGCCATGCCGATCAAGACAATAACCGGTACCTGCTCCGAGCGCAGAACGACTTCTGCCTCAAGAGTCTGCGGGGCAATCTCAACTACAGGAGGAAGCCCATTTCCCTGATCACTGGTTGCCCGCTCGATCTCCTCTCGGCGCTTACGTTCGGCTTCGGCGCGCTGGTGGAGCTGCTCCAAATCAACCGTGCCGGGCGGTGGTGGCGGAGTCGAGCACTCGCGGTGACCGTGTGCTCCATGCGAGTGACCATGAGAATGGCCATGTGCGTGACCATGTCCAGCTGGCATCGTAAAAGGGTTCCTCTCCAGTGTCGTCGTAAAGCCTATGTGAAGACCTATGTAGAGCCTACGTGTCCAATCCGAACAAGAGACTAGTCGGTGGCTTTTAGCACATCCTCGACCGCATCCACTTTCGCACGCAGCTGCCCGGTATATCCGTTACGAATGTCCGCCTTGATGACCAGAGAAGTTCGTGGACTGACACGGCTGACTGCTTCCGTGGCTCGCTTAATGACATCCATCACCTCATCCCATTCGCCTTCAACAAGGGTGAACATGGCATTGGTCTCGTTGGGCAGGCCAGATTCGCGCACAACACGCACGGCTTCAGCAACAGCCTCAGCCATTCCCTGCTCAGGATCGGAGAAAGTGGGGGCAACAGAAAATGCGACAATCATGGCGCCGATAATAGCGAGTACCCTGGGAACTATGAGTGAGACACAGATTCCCGTTCCCCATAAGTACGTAGTCGCTGTTGATCACGTCGGCGTCGCAGTCCCGGATTTTGATGCCGCTATCGAGTGGTACCGCGCAAACCTTGGTTTCATCAACTACCACGATGAAGTCAATGAAGAGCAGGGTGTCCACGAGGCCATGGTCGGCCCGGCCGACAAGGTTGAAGGTGGCACTCTGGTTCAGATTCTCGCGCCACTGAATGACCAGTCCACGATTGCAAAGTACCTGGACAAGAAGGGTCCAGGAATCCAGCAGTACGCAGTTCGTGTCACTGATCTGGAGGCGCTGATGGCGCACCTGAAGGAGCAGGGCACCCGGGTGCTGTACCCGGAGCCGAAGATCGGTACCGCAGGTTCGCGCATCAACTTCATCCACCCGAAGGATGCCGGTGGCGTCCTGCTGGAGCTCGTTGAGCCGGCTAAGTAAATCTATCCCCAGCGGCGCGTGATAGTGCGGTGAGCTCTATTGCGCCAGCAGTTAGTGTGCCAATGGCGCCGGTCATCGGCACCTGCACCATAATCCTGCGGCCAAGCTACGATGTGCGAGGTCCCGGGCATGATTTCCTGGTCGCACCCTGGACAGCGATAAACCTTGTTCGACTGTCCAGCGCTGATGTTACGCACCGCAAAGTCCACGTCCTGCCAACCGGCAGGCCCAGATTCAGTGCGGGTGTTTTGGAAAGAACTGCCAAATGCGGGCAGGCTGCCGCGATTCTGGCCGTGGTTATTACGCCCGCCGCGTTGGTTGCCTCGTTGATTACCGCGCCGCTTGTGGTTTCGCCTAGGCATGGCTAGAACAACCGCAATTCATTGGACTCCAGGCCACGCAGGGCGTCGTAATCCACGGTCACACAGCGAATCCCACGATCCTCTGCCAGAGTCTTGGCCTGTGGCTTAATCTCCTGGGCAGCAAAAATCCCTTCCACCGGTGCCAGCAGCTCATCGCGGTTCAGCATCTCCAAGTAACGGGTTAGCTGCTCAACACCATCGATACCGCCCCGACGCTTAACCTCTACTGCAACAGTGGCGCCGTTTTCATCGCGGCCAAGCAGATCCACCGGCCCAATCGGGGTTGGGTATTCGCGCCTAATCAGGGTGTAGCCCTCGCCAAACGTTGTGAACTGATCTGCAAGCAGTTCCTGTAGATGCGCTTCTACCCCGTCTTTCTCAAGGCCAGGGTCCTCTCCCAGTTCGTACGTGCTATCAGCCAGCACCTTGCCGATAGTTATACGAAGCTGCTCGCCCTTCTTATTCTCGACGACCCAGAGCTTTTCACCAGTGTCTTCACCCGACTCGTCGAGAATATCCTTCTCCGTCAGCGTGCACGGCGGTGTCATCCAGTTCAGAGGCTTATATGCACGGTCGTCGGCATGCACAGAAACAGAACCGTCAGCTTTCACCAACAGCAAGCGCGGGGCATGAGGCAGATGGGCATTCAAGCGACCGACATAGTCAACGGTGCATTCAGCAATCACAAGGCGCATTCCCCTACCCTAACGTGACTGCCGCGCGGGAGAAAACAATACCCACTAGAGCCTTAGCAATAGCCTGTCGTCCGAGGCTAATACTGACTTCCTCGGCCACGGTTATAAGCCGAACGGAAACGGCGCTCAATGTCAGTAGGAAACTCACGAGTCTGGCGTGACGACGGCTTCGACTCCACCCACGCCACCAGCGCAGTGTCCGAGGACGAGTCCACGGCAAACTCCCATTCGGTATTTTTCCCCGTTTTAATCCTGACTACCCGAAGCCCGGGCGCGAAAAAACCCGCCTCGATGTCAGTCGGATCTCGGCGATCCACAATAGAGACATCGTGACGGGCAAATTCGGCATCACAGCCAGGACGCAGCGAACGTAGCTTGTACATCTTCAACGTCGACTCGGAATAAACAATGACACCATGGCGCCAATGACTGCCATCACCTGCAGGAAGGCGACGAGCAATAACAGGAGTACCTTTTGCATGCAGGCTGGCGAAACGCCACAGGGCAAGGACCCCGCCGACGATCAACATCGCACCGATAATCATGAACATGATTGACATCATGGTTACGCTTGAAAACACTATCTGCCAGCCTCGCATCCGGGTGAATAGACGACGAACCTTGGTTCAAAAGCGCATTAGAGGCTTTTTACAAACCCTACCCGATTGTTGCACTGACATGAAAAATAACTAAGAAAAACGGGGCGGGAAGCTGGCAAGATTTCTCTTGCGAGCTCCCCGCCCCGTTTAAAGAAGCAGGAAGAATACGGTCGTGCGACCGGATGTTCAGGCGAACAGACTAGTTGGTGGAAGCGCGACGAGCCGCGCGGACCTCCGACTCAGCCTGTGCCTTTACTGCAGGGTCATCCGAAGTCAGGTTGGACTCGGCCTCGGAGAGGTTAACCTCGTCAGCCCAGACTGCCTTATCCGCGAGGATCGAAACCTTCGAGGTAGACACGGAAATGAACCCACCCTGTACCGAAGCGACAAGAACCTTGCCGTCTGCGGTCTTGATGGTCACCGTACCGTTGTTGACCAGCTGGCCAAGCAACGGCTGGTGTCCGGGCAGCACGCCGATCTCACCCTCGGTGGTCTGAGCAGAGACCAAAGTGGCCTTGCCCTTCCAGAGCGGTCGCTCAACGGCAACCAGTTCAGCGGTGATTTCAGCCATGAGGATGCCCCTTACTTCTTCTGCATTTCAGCGTACTTCTTCTCGACATCGTCGAGGCCACCCAGGCCGTCGAAGGCCATCTCCGGGTAGTTGTCGAAGTCGCCCTTGCAGATGCGGTCGAAGGCAACAATGGTGTCCTTCAGCGGGACGTACGAACCAGGCAGACCCGTGAACTTCTCAGCAACGAAGAAGTTCTGACCCAAGAATCGCTGGATACGACGTGCACGCTGCACGGTCACCTTGTCCTCCTCAGACAGCTCGTCCATACCGAGGATGGCGATGATGTCCTGGAGTTCCTTGTTCTTCTGCAGGATGTTAATAACCTGCTGAGCAACTCGGTAGTGCTCCTCACCGACGATCGACGGCTCGAGGATACGAGAAGTCGAAGTCAGCGGGTTCACTGCCGGGTAAATACCCTTCGATGCGATCGAGCGGTCGAGCTCGGTGGTTGCATCGAGGTGGGCGAAGGTCGTTGCCGGAGCCGGGTCGGTGTAGTCATCGGCAGGCACGTAGACGGCCTGCAGAGAGGTAATCGAACGGCCCTTGGTGGACGTAATGCGCTCCTGCAGAACACCCATCTCGTCAGCCAGGGTCGGCTGGTAACCCACGGCGGAAGGCATACGACCCAGCAGGGTCGAAACCTCAGAACCGGCCTGGGTGAAACGGAAGATGTTGTCAATGAAGAGCAGCACGTCCTGGTGCTGAACATCGCGGAAGTACTCCGCCATGGTCAGACCCGACAGCGCGACACGCATACGGACTCCCGGCGGCTCGTCCATCTGGCCGAAGACGAGGGCGGTGTCCTGGAGAACGCCCATCTCTTCCATTTCCAGGAAGAGGTCGGTGCCCTCACGGGTACGCTCACCAACACCGGCGAAGACCGAAGTACCGGAGAACTCGCGTGCAATACGAGTAATCATCTCCTGGATCAGAACGGTCTTACCGACACCGGCACCACCGAACAGACCAATCTTGCCGCCCTTAACGTACGGGGTCAGCAGGTCGATGACCTTAATACCGGTTTCCAGAATCTCGGTCTTGCCCTCGAGCTGGTCGAAGGCCGGCGGCTCACGGTGGATGCCCCACTGCTCACCATCGCGACCCAGGCCCGGCTCATCCAGGCAGTCGCCCATTGCGTTAAAGACGTGACCCTTGACGACGTCACCAACCGGAACCGAAATCGGCTTACCGGTGTCCTTGACCTCTGCACCGCGGACCAGGCCGTCGGTCGGAGCCATAGCAATGGTACGAACCATGTTGTCACCGAGGTGCTGTGCAGTCTCGAGGACAATGGTCTTGGCGACCGAAGGAAGGGTAACTTCCACGGTCAGCGCGTTGTAAAGTGCCGGCAGTTCGTTACGCGGGAACTCCACGTCGACGACGGCACCGATGACACGCACAACACGGCCCACAGCCGTGGTGGTGTTCTGCTCACTTAGAGCTGTGCTCATATCTAGTCACTTTCTCCGCTGTCGTCGAGCGCACCGGCGCCACCGACGATTTCTGTGATTTCCTGGGTAATCTGTGCCTGACGTGCCTGGTTAGCAACACGCGAGAGGTCCTTGACCAGCTCGGTAGCGTTGTCCGTCGCGGACTTCATAGCGTTACGACGGGCAGCGGACTCAGAGGCAGCGGCCTCGAGCATCACTGCGAACAGAGTGCGGGACACGTACTGCGGCAGCAGCTCTGCCAACAGGGTGTCTGCATCAGGCTCGAATTCATAGTCCGGATTGAGGTCATCTGATCCATCGGACAGCATGTCCTCGCCCTGAGCAATCTCGACATCCTCGTACACAGGCTCAATCGGGAGCATCTGGTGTGCACGCGGAATCTGAGAAAGCATGGACACGAATTCCGTGTAGACAACGTGGACCTGGTCGAAGCCCTGAACGGCCTCGCCGTTGGTGCCACGCAGGCCTTCGCGGTACTTGGCAGTGCCCTCGGCCGTAGCGTTGAAACCATCAATGAGGTGACGACGCACGTCGTGGGTTGCGGCGTAGTCCGGATCCTGGGAGAAGCCCTCCCACGTACCGGCGAGCTCGACACCACGGAAGTCGTAGTAGTCGGTGCCCTTACGGCCAGTCACGTAGAGAACGACCTCATGCCCCTGCTCTTCCAGAGCGGTACGCAGTTCTGCAGCCTTCTTCAGGACGTTGTGGTTGTAGCCGCCACACATGCCGCGGTCACTGGTGACAACCAGGACTGCAACACGCTGGTTACCCTCACGCTTTACGAGCATCGGGTGATCCAACGACGAAGCCGATGCGAGACGTCCGATGACCTTCTCGATTTCGTCGGCGTACGGCTGGGAGTCTGCTACGCGACGCTGCGCCTTAGTAATGCGCGAGGTTGCGATAAGCTCCTGGGCCTTGGTGATCTTCTTGGTCGAGTTCACCGACTTGATTCGGGCTCGAAGTTCACGAAGATTCGCCATGTCCTATTCCCTCCCTTCAATTGCGAAAACGGTCATTGAGTAGCTCAACCTGCCTAGTTCTGGGCAGTCTTGCGGGAGACCGAAATCTGCTGCTTCTTGAGCTCGCCCTCGTCGAGTGCGTCGACCGGAGCCTCGGAAGCCAGCGGTGCGCCCTCAGAAGTCTGGAAAGACTTCTTGAAGTTAGCGGTAGCGGACTTCAGAGCAGCCTTGGACTCGTCAGAGAAGGCGACGCCGCCGTCAATCTGCTCGAAGACTGCAGGCTGAGTGTCCTGCAGGTGCTCAAGCAGCTCGGCCTCGAAGCGACGGACGTCCTCAACCGGGACATCGTCGAATTCGCCCTCACCAGCGAGGTAGATGGAGGTCATCTGGTACTCGACCGGCTGCGGGTGGTTTTCCTTCTGCTTCAGCAGCTCAACCAGACGCTGACCGCGCTCCAGCTGACGCTTGGAGGCATCGTCCAGGTCGGATGCGAACATTGCGAATGCTTCCAGGTCGCGGTAGGACGCGAGGTCCAGACGCAGGTTACCGGAAACCTTCTTCATGCCCTTGGTCTGTGCGGCACCACCAACACGGGAAACCGACACACCGACGTTAATAGCCGGGCGGACACCCTGGTTGAACAGGTCGGACTCGAGGAAGACCTGGCCGTCGGTAATGGAAATGACGTTGGTCGGAATGAAGGCCGACACGTCGTTTGCCTTGGTCTCGATGATCGGCAGTGCGGTCAGCGAGCCTGCACCCATGTCGTCGGAGAGCTTCGCAGCACGCTCCAGCAGACGGGAGTGGAGGTAGAAGACGTCACCCGGGTAAGCTTCGCGTCCCGGCGGGCGACGCAGCAGCAGCGAGATGGCACGGTATGCCTCTGCCTGCTTAGTCAGATCATCGTAAATGACCAGGACGTGCTTGCCCTGGTACATCCAGTGCTGACCCAGTGCGGCGCCTGCGAATGGTGCAAGCCACTTGAAGCCTGCGGCATCCGACGCCGGGGCAGCAACGATGGTGGTGTACTCGAGTGCGCCCTGCTCCTCGAGGGTCTGGCGCACACCAGCAATGGTGGAGCCCTTCTGACCGATAGCAACGTAGATGCATCGCACCTGCTTGCTCGGGTCACCGGACTCCCAGTTAGCCTTCTGGTTCAAAATGGTGTCCAGGCAGACCGCGGTCTTACCGGTCTTACGGTCACCAATGATCAGCTGACGCTGACCACGACCAATTGGGGTCATTGCGTCGATGGCCTTAATACCAGTAGCCATCGGCTCTTCAACCGGCTGACGCTGCAGCACAGTCGGTGCCTGCAGCTCGAGGACGCGGTCCTCTTCAGCCTCAATGTCGCCCAGGCCGTCAATCGGCTGGCCCAGGGGGTTAATTACGCGACCGAGGAACTTGTCCCCGACCGGAATCGAAAGGACGTCACCCGTCCGCTTTACCTCGTCACCCTCTTTAAGCGACTCGAAGTTACCCAGCACCACAACGCCGACCGTGTCGGTGTCGAGGTTCTGAGCGACGCCAATAACGCCGCCCGGGAACTCCAGAAGCTCATTCGTCATGACCGACGGCATTCCCGAAACCTGGGCGATACCATCAGCTGCACTGATAACAACGCCAACCTCCTCACGGGAGGCCTCCGGGGAGTAGCTCGAGGTGTAGTTCGCAATCGCGCTACGGATCTCGTCGGAGGAGATCGTCAGCTCCGCCATGTTCTTCCTGCTCTCGGTAATATTCTTCCAGTGATTAATCGTCTAAACCATCCGTCAGCCGAGGCCGACGCGCAGCTTCTCAAGCTTTGTTGAAAGGCTACCGTCGATGACCTCGTCGCCAACCCGGATGACCAGTCCACCGAGAATCGACTTGTCGATCACGGTGTGGATGGACATCGCCTTGCCGTAGACTCGGCCGAGCTTGTCCGCCAGTGCTCGCTCTTGCTCGTCAGAGACGGCCGTGGCACTGGTCACGCGAGCGACGACGTGGTTCCGCAGGCCGGCGGCTAGCCGGGACAGGGAGTCAATGTCGTCCGCGGGGCGCTTGGATGGGCGGCCAACAGCCTGCAGTGCCAGGGTTTCGGTCACGGAAGTGACCTTGCCGTACAGCACAGAGGCGAGGAGCCCACGCTTGGCTTCGGGGGTTGCGGCCTTGTCGGCCAGCAGCTGTTCAAGCTGCGACTGCTCAGCCAGGATGTGTCCCAGTTGGAACAGCTCAGACTCAACAGTCTCAAGCTGTCCCTGGCCTTCGGCAGAGCGAAGGAGGGCTCGACGGCCCAGCTCTACCAAACCCTCACGCATTTCACGCGGGGTGGACCATACCTGCGCGGCAGCATCCACGACGAGGTTAAGAGTCGTCTCAGATACCTTGCCCGCGAACAGGCTCCGGACAAGGCCGGAACGCTGTTCCGCAGTCGCCGAGGTGTCGGCGACAGCGACACGCAGGCCGCGGTCGGAGTCCAGGACCTCGACGATGTCGAAAAGCTCGGAACCAGTCTGAGCAGCCTGAGCAACAGCGACATTGTCGCCACCGATAGCGGCGTCCAGTCGCTGGCTAAGGGCTGCCAGGGATTCGCGGCTTGCTGCGTGCATGTCGCCTACTTTCCGGCCGGGGCCACGGTGTCAAGGTTGGACAAGAAGTTGTCAATCGTCGACGAGTTACGAACGTCGTCGGAAAGCTGCTCGCCCAGAAGGCGCTCAGCGAGATTGATGGAGTTCTGGCCCATTTCCTTGCGCAGCTCTGCGACTACCTGCTCACGCTGGGCAGCGAGCTGCTTCTCACCGGACTCGATGATTCGTGCGCTCTCGTCATTAGCCTTGGTCGTAGCGTCTGCAATGATGCGCTGACCCTGTGCACGGGCTTCGTCGCGAATCTTTGCTGCTTCAGTACGGGCCTCTGCGAGCTGACTGTTGTACTTTTCCAGAGCGGCCTTGGCTTCAGCCTGTGCAGCTTCAGCGCGTTCAATGCCGCCCTCAATCCGGTCCTCCCGCTCGGTCAGGACCTCCTGGAACTTCGGAAGAACGAGCTTCCAGAAGAGAACCAGGATAACTACCAGCGGGACAACGGACCAGACGATGTCATAGGTCTTTGGCAGCAGCGGGTTAATGGACTCTCCCATCGGGAGGTCACCCGCCACTAGCAAAAAGGTGAAATCTGTCATGGTTTACGTGTTCTCCGCCTGAGGTCCGGACTTAAACAAAAACGAAGCCTGCGACCAGGCCGATTAGGGCGAGAGCCTCAGTGAAGGCAATGCCCAGGAACATGGTGGTACGCAGCTGGCCGGCCATCTCAGGCTGGCGTGCCATACCCTCAACGGTCTTGCCGGCGACGATGCCGATGCCGAGGCCCGGGCCCAGGGTGGACAGACCGTAACCGATGGTCTTCAGGCCAGCGTTGGTGTCGACAGCCTGGACAGCGTCCTGGGCGGAGAGGATGACGTCGTTCATTATGAACCGTTCCCTTTCTTAAAGGATGGCCCCGGATTAAAGATTGTTCTAAGTAGGTCCGGGGCTTTGTGGGTCAAGTGGGTCTTGCTATTAAATTTGCGAGGCCTTGTTGCCGAATTTGCGGCCTCATTAGTTATGGGTTAGTGCTCGTCTGCGTGCAGCGACAGTTCGATGTAGACGGCGCTCAGCAGGGCAAAGATGTATGCCTGCAGGAAAATCACCAGCATCTCGAACAGCGTGAATGCTACCGCAGCGACAAGGGTCAACCCGGACAGGGCGGTCCAACCATTCAGCTGCCAGAAGAAGAAGTTCGTGGCACCGAAAAGCAGGACTAGAACCATGTGGCCCGCCAGCATGTTGGCCATCAGACGGATGGTCAGCGTAACTGGGCGGAGAACGAAGTTGGAGAAAATCTCGATCGGCACCACGATGAGGTGGAGTACCGGTGGCAAGTTCGGAATAACGACTGCCGACTTCACAAACTTGAAGAAGCCCATCTTCTTCGAGCCCGCGTAAATGAAGGCAACGTATGCGAACAGGGCCAGAACCAGTGGCATACCGATTCGGGCGTTCGGCGAAATATTGAGGCCAGGAATAATAGCCGCAATATTCATCGAGATAACAAGGAAGAAGATGGTGGCCAGAACCGGAAGGAAACGACGCCCCTCCTTCTTACCCAGAATCTCCTCCGCGATGTGGATGCGGACGAAGTCCAGCATCAACTCCGCAACGTTCTGCAGACCAGTCGGCACGAGCTTCGGACGACGCATTGCGACGACGAAGAACACGGCGACGATCACGGCCATCAAAAGACGAACAATCATCAGGCGGTCCATGGCGTACCAGTCGCCACTGCCACCTAGAATGAAGTCGCCAAATTGTTCACCCGGGAAATACTCCTCCTGCAAGTTGGGTGAGTGAAACTCACCCCGCATCTCGGCAAGTGTTGTAACGCTCAGCGTTCTCTCCCGTGATTGGGCCGCTAGAACTATTGTCAAGCGGTGCGAAGGACGTCATTTAACGTGTCGCGCCGCGGATTCCATTCGCTCATCAGCACGGCGCTCACGGGGACCGTACCTGTGGAAATGATAGTTATTTCGCTACAGGCCGTCTTACCCGAAACTCAGGATAACAGTTCTGACTCATTTTCCCCACCCGGTACACCCCCGCGTTTCCGACCCCGAAACCAACAAAGAGGCCGACCCCCGCTGTGGGTTTCGGCCTCTATTTGTGGCATCTTCTGCACAAACTGGACAATATGCTTATTACCTGCGGTTTTAGAAGCGCATTGCAGCCTCTCAGCAGGTCAACATGTTATTAACGAGCTATTCGTCCTTCATTGGTTGCACATAAGTGAGGTTAGATTGCGACATTCCCCACACTTCTGCACCGAGTGTCACCATCAGAGTGAGTACAACAGTGACGAAGAAAGTCATGTTGTCATAAAACTCAAGATTTCTAATAACAACCAGGACACCGATCAATACGACAATCTTCAACAACCAGCCACCCAGTACAACGGCAAGCGTGACGGACGGCGAAGTTCGAGCAGTAAAGAGGATGCCTAGAACGGTAAGCAATACGAAGCTTCCGCTAATGCCCGCACCAAGGAGTACGCCCCAGACGCCGGGCATACCGTTTTTGCCACCCCAGACCAGCAGCGAAAGCACGGTAATCACAGCGAGCGCGATCGCGCCCGAGCGAGCAGCAGCCAGCAGCGGTCGCCGCGAATCGTCGTATTTAGACTCGGGCTCCGGAGTTGTTTTTTCAGTCACGGTCGAACATTGTACCTTCTGCGTCCACGTCGACGTCTTATAACCTGCCGGACCCCACTTCCACTTCTGGGACGCGCTCCCCTTGAACGGTCGTCGGCAAGCGCATTGCGACGGCGGAGGGTGAAGACAACCGCGATGATAAGCAGGATTCCGAAGGTGAGAGCGACAAATTCAAAGGGGAAAATGGTAGTGGCAACGGCGGCGTACGCGACGACCGACACCCATAGGTAAAGCACTAGCACCACGCGGCGATGACTGTGCCCCATCGACAGGAGGCGGTGGTGAATATGCATTTTGTCGGGTGAGAAAGGTGACTTGCCCTGACTGACGCGGCGAACGACAGCGAGAAGTAGGTCGAGCATTGGCACGCTAATTGCTGCGATGACGACCACAACCGGCGAGATTAGAGCGATGACGTCAGCGGTGCCGTACATGGAGGGCGCGATGCGTCCCGACGCCGACACCGATGCCGCAGCGAGCAGCAAGCCGATCATCATGGCACCGGAATCGCCCATGAAAATGCGTGCGGGCTCGAAGTTGTGCGGCAAGAAACCCAGGCAAGCGCCGAGGAGGCACGCGGAAATCATCGCGGGTGGATAGGCGGAAACGGTGCCACCTTGGTCGTGAAGCATGACCATCGAATAGACAAGGATTGCAGCTGCGGCAATCATGCCGAGTCCAGCTGCGAGACCATCGATGCCGTCAACAAAATTGAAGGCGTTAATCAATGCCACAGTAAATAGGACAGTCAACACTGTGGACATGATTGGATCGAGAATGAGCGTGGCGCCGCCGCTAAAAGGGATATAGAGCAGATACCAGTTGACGCCCATAAATGACATCAAAAGTGCCGCCGCGACCTGCCCCACCAGCTTGGTGAGGGCATCTAAGTCAAAGAGGTCATCCCAAATACCGACGATTAGCAGGAGCGACGTGGCCGCCACGACTGCCCTCATATCTGGAGTCATAGGTGGAAAACCACGGTTGAGGGCCGGCATCACGGAGGCAAGGGCGATAGCTGCGACCACGCCGGAGTACATCGCCACGCCTCCGAGTCTGGGCTTCGGAATATCGTGGACATCGCGCGTGCGGGGAGCATCCAACCAGCCCGAACGGACCAGCACATAACGCACCACTCCAGTGAGCAAATAACTGACAGCAGCGGAAACTAAAACGAGCATGGCGAGCTCGCGGATGGGCACACCTGCCCCACCCGACTGGGCTGCCAATAAGCTCATGTCCGCCACTAGGTACTACTCACCCACACAATCGCTGCAGATACTAAACAGGAAAAGCCTTAGGTAGACAAGACTACTGCCCCAGCAGTCGCTCGGGCGTAGTACTCAAAACCTCGGCAACCGCCGCTGCTGACACAGCGCCTTCGCGCAGAATCCGCGGCACTGGAGTCGAGATATCGACAATCGTCGATGGGGTGCCAATCGTGGCTTCACCGCCGTCGACGTAGACCGCTGCTTCCCCACCGAGCATCTGCTTGGCGCGCACGGCATTGGTGGCCGGTGCCTGGCCAGAGATGTTCGCACTGGACACGGCCATCGGACCGGTGCGGCGCAGAATCTCGATAGCAATTGGGTGCAGCGGCATGCGCAGCATGACCGTTCCCGCGGTATCACCAAGGTTCCACGGCAAGCTCGGCGCCTGGTTCACAACCAGCGACAGTCCGCCCGGCCAGAAAGCCTCCACCAGCGTGCGAGCAGCTGGCGAGTATTCGCGGACGAGCCCCTCAATCGTGTTCCAGGAACCCACGAGCACCGGTACCGGCATATCCGGGCCGCGGTGCTTGGCACGCAGCAAGGAGGCAACGGCCTGGTTATCAAAGGCATCGCAGCCAAGGCCGTAGACGGTATCGGTAGGCATAACGACCAGCCGTCCTGCCTTCACTGCATCTGCTGCTGCTGCAATTGTGCGTTCGCGGTTTTCATCTGTGCTGCAGTCCATAATCCTGCTCATCAGATTTGTGCTCCTGCTTCAAAGTTTGCTTTTAAGATCAATTTTTGCGTCCCACCGTAAAACGGTCACGGCCCGCAAAGTCACGGTGGACCTCTACATCAGCGTAATCCCAGGTGTCCTTTAGCAGTGAACTGACATCGTCTCCTGAAGAGTCATCGTGCTCGATGCCGATGACTCCACCCGGCCGCACCAGCGCATCCACTAGGTTCATCATAGGTCGAATGACATCTAGCCCATCGTCGCCACCGAAGACCGCAGAGTGCGGATCAGCTCTCACCTCGGGGGCAACCTCGGTGTCTTCGGGCACATATGGAGGGTTGGACACAACAATGTCGGTCTCGCCTACCCAATCTGTGAGCTCAGCGCCATCATCGATCAGCTGAACATCGGTAACATCGCCAGCAATCAGACGCACACGCCCATCGCCGTACGTCTCGATATTCTTCGCAGCCCACGCCCGTGCCCGCTCAGAGAGCTCCACAGCCACCACGTCCGCTTCGGGTACGGCATCGGCGATCGCCAACGCCAACGCACCGGATCCAGTACACAAGTCAACGATTTTCGGCTTGACGACGCCACTTGCGACCAGTTCACGGGCTCGATCGATTGCCCACTGCGCAAGCAGTTCCGTCTCCGGCCGGGGTACAAAAACACCGGGCCCAACCTGTAGTTCCAGGCTCATCATCGGCGCCGTACCGAGGATGTGCTGCAGTGGCTCACGAGCCACTCTGCGGGCCAGTACCTCGGCCAGATACTTGCGACCGTCCTCATCGGTGTACGGTTCGTCTCCGCGGAAGATGATGTCTGCTGGTCCCGCATTGATAGCAGCTGCAAACAGCGCCCGCGCGTCGGCATCCGGAGAAGCCAGCGCCGCGTCGTCAAGCGTGCGACGCGCATAGCGAAACAGCTCGCCGAGAGTACGGACGGAATCCGGTAACGTCGGCGAGCTATTTTCTGCGGGCGTGGGGCTACTCGGCTTCAAGACGCTCAGCGCGCTCCGCGTCGTGGAGGGCCTTGAGCAGATCATCCATGTCGCCGCCCAGCACCGAGTCCAGGTTGTGAGCCTTGTAACCGATGCGGTGATCGGAAACGCGGTTCTCCGGGAAGTTGTAAGTGCGGATGCGCTCGGAGCGATCCATGTTGCGCACCTGAGACTTACGCTGGTCAGAGGCAGCCTCGGCGATCTCCTCTTCCTTCATCTGCTGCAGTCGAGCAGCAAGGACCTGCATAGCGCGGGCCTTGTTCTGAATCTGCGAGCGTTCCTTCTGACAGGTAACAACGAGACCAGTCGGCAGGTGCGTCAGGCGAACGGCGGAGTCAGTGGTGTTAACACCCTGACCGCCCTTACCGGAGGAGCGGTAGACGTCGACACGCAGATCCTTTTCATCAATCTGAATGTCTTCGACCTCGTCGGGCTCCGGGTAGACCAGCACACCAGCGGCGGACGTCTGAATACGGCCCTGAGATTCGGTAACCGGCACGCGCTGCACGCGGTGGACGCCACCTTCAAACTTGAACACGCTCCACGCACCGTCGCGGGACGGAGTCTTAGCTCGGATGGACATAGTCATGTCCTTCACGCCGCCGAGATCAGACTCGGACAACCCGAGAATTTCGGTGGTAAAGCCGTGCTTTTCTGCATAGCGCTGGTACATGCGAGCGAGCTCACCTGCGAAGAGCGCTGCTTCCTCACCGCCGGCACCGGACTTGAGCTCCATAACGATGTCATCGCTGTCGTGCGGATCGCGCGGAGCCAGCAGGTCGGCGAGCTTCTCCTCGAGTTCCTCTGCCTCGGCAGCGAGACGCTCAGCCTCAGCTGCGAATTCGGAGTCCTCGTATGCCATCTCGCGAGCTGCTTCCAGGTCATCCTGGACCTCAGTCAACTTCTTGTGAGTCTGAATGACCGGCTGCAACTCATTGAAGCGCTTGCCGACCTTACGGGCAGCCTTCGGGTCGTTGTGCAGCTCGGGGTCAGCCAGCTGCGCCTCGAGACCGTGGTATTCGGAGAGGATGTCGTCAACTGCGGAAACCTGATTAGCCATTGAATATTCCTTCAGATTGTGATGGGTGAAATGCTGGTTGGTGCTGTGGTTTCGGCCGGAGTGGCGCTGCGTCGTCGGCACCACTCCGCGTGGCTAACCCCAGCTAAAGCATGTCGTCCACATCAACGTCGGCGGCCATTGGTGCAGAAGAAGCCACCTGCATCAGGAATTCCTTATTGTTCCGGGTCTTCTTCAGCTGCTTAATCAACAGGTCAATAGCAGCCTGCGACTCCAGCGCGGAGAGGATGCGGCGCAGCTTGTGCATAATGCGAGCCTCCTCCGTGCTGAGCAGCAGCTCATCCTTACGAGTACCCGACGGGTTGACATCCACTGCCGGGAACACGCGGCGCTCGGAGATTTTACGGTCGAGCTTCAGCTCGGCGTTACCGGTGCCCTTGAACTCCTCGAAGATGACGGTGTCGCCTGCGGAGCCGGTCTCCACCATCGCGGTGGCGATGATGGTGAGGCTGCCGCCTTCCTCGATGTTTCGGGCAGCACCCAAGAAGCGCTTCGGTGGGTACAGAGCGTTGGAGTCCACACCACCGGAGAGGATTCGTCCCGATGCCGGCGAAGAGTTGTTGTACGCACGGCCAAGGCGGGTAATGGAGTCCAGCAGTACGACGACGTCCTGCCCCTGTTCCACCAGACGCTTTGCACGCTCAATAGCCAACTCGGCCACTGCCGTGTGATCTGACGGCGGGCGGTCGAAGGTAGAAGCAATAACCTCGCCACGGACACTGCGCTGCATGTCGGTGACTTCCTCCGGGCGCTCGTCGACAAGCACAACCATCATGTAGCACTCAGGGTTGTTCGTCGCGATAGCGTTCGCGATGTTCTGCAGGATCGTGGTCTTACCGGCCTTCGGCGGCGAAACGATGAGCGCACGCTGACCCTTACCAATCGGCATAATCAGGTCTATGACGCGAGTGGTGAGGATCTTCTGCTCGGTCTCCAGACGCAGGCGACGGTTCGGGTACAGCGGGGTGAGCTTTGCGAAGTTCGGGCGCTGCTTTGCCTGCTCCGGATTGATGCCGTTTACGGTTTCGACCTTGACCAGCGGGTTGTACTTGCGGCGATTACGGCCGTTGCCATGAGTGACCTGGCCCGAGCCATTCTCCCGTGGCATGCGGACCTGACCGGTGACGGCGTCGCCCTTGCGCAGGCCGTACTTACGAACCATTTGCGCGGACACCAGCACATCGTTAGATCCCGGCAGGTAGCCGGACGTGCGCACGAATGCGGTCTTGTTATCTAGCACATCGACGATGCCAGCCACCGGCTGGAGAACGTCATCCTCGCGGATCTCGTCCTGGCCGCCGTGTCCCCCACCGTTGTTATCGCGTCCGCGACGGTCGCGGCGATTGCGACGGTTGCGGCGGTTACGGTTGCCACGACCGTCATCGTCATGGTTATTGCGATTGTTGTTGCGACCGCGGCGGTTGTTGCGGTTGCCGCGGCCTTCATCATCGTTGTCTCGATCGTGGTTGTTGCGATCGTTGCGGTCACCGCGGTCATTACGATCATTACGATCGTTGCGATTGTCGTTACGCTCACCGCGGTCGTTGCCGTTATCGGAATCGTCGCGGCTATCGTTGCTGCGATCGTCCTGATTCTCCTGCTCGCGCTGACGAGCACGGTTACGACGATTTCGACGCTGCTGAGAACGGGACATCTCCTCGCGGCCATCCGCGTTGGCGTCGTCACGCTTGTCGTTGCCCTTGTCGCTCTTGTCGGCGCTCTTACTAAAACCCTTATCCGCGCTTTCCGACGGCGATTCCTTGGCATCCTTCGCCTTGGAGCCGGTATCCGCAGCCCCAGCCACAGCCTTCTTCGCGCGGGATTTCCGAGCGGGAGCGGAACCAGCAGCCGGGGCACCATTCTTAATGGCCTCAATCAGCTCATGCTTGCGCATGGCGGAGATGCCGCGAATGCCCTTGCTGGAAGCGATTTCACGCAGTTCTGCCATTCGGAGGGCCGCAAGATTCTCTGGGCCGCCTGCCGTGGCAGTGGTGTCCGTATCGGTCACGGATGTCCTTTCATCGACCTTCCCTGCAGTCACTCTCTACAGGGGGCTATGTCATTGACACTTTTTCGCTCTTACTGCCCGCCACCGCGTGTGCTCCGTCGTCGAACCTTTACCACGTGCGGAAAAGTAGCCGCAGCTGACGGGAAATTATCGAAAAAGCCAGGCAAAAGACCTCGACGTTGAAACTAAACCGAGGCATCTTGCCTACATTATTTCCGCATCTCAAACCCGAGCGTCCGGGCTGAAGATGGTTAGGAAATTTTAGGTCCACAGCACCGCAAGACTATGTAGTCGCACTACTGATTTATGTGTTTTCAATGTCACGTTGCGCCATCGCGTTGTGTGAACAACTGCGAAGGTCAACGGCATGCGGAGTACATGAAGAAGTACGTATCTATCCGCGTATTGAAAACGACCTATTGACCAAGGATAGTCACCAAATAGTCAGGTAGCAACACTAGTTCTCACCTGCGTTTCGCTAGGTCGCGGGGCTGCGAGTCGGTACTGTAGAGCTCATGCGCAGTACGATGCCTCATATTCCTCTCAATATCGCTCAGATTGTGGAATACGGTCGCACCATTCACGGTCGGACTCCGGTGACCTCCTGGAACAGTGACGGACCTGAGACCACCACTTTTTCCGCCATCGCCGCGCGCGCTAGTGCGCTGGCACATGCACTTCGTGATGAGCTCGGCATCGACGGTGACCAGCGCATCGCTACCCTGATGTACAACTGCACCGAACACTTCGAGGTCTTCCTCGGCGTCGCCTCCATGGGCGCGGTATTCCAGCCGCTGAACAAGCAGCTCATGCCGGATCAGATTGTGCACATTATCAATCACGCCGATGACCAGGTCATTATCGCGGACCCGACCGAGATTGAGCTGCTCGCCGAGATTCTTCCGCACTGCCCGCGCGTCCGCGCTGTCATCATTATCGGTATCGGTGATCTGTCCGACGTGGCTGAGCAACTGCCGGATGGTATCCCGTGGTACTCCTACGAATCACTCATCGACGGACGCCCCAGCCGCTTCGACTGGCCTGAGCTCGATGAAAACTCCGGTGCAGCCATGTGCTATTCGACGGGCACCGAGGGCGCACCTAAAGGTGTCGTCTACAGCCACCGTTCGCTGTACTTGCACAGCCTGAATATGCGCACCACTGACTCCTTTGCCATTTCGCATGGAAACCCGTGGCTTTGCTGTGTGCCCATTTACCACGTCCTGTCCTGGGGCGTGCCGCTGGCCTCCTTCATGTGCGGGGCATCGCTGATCTTCCCCGGCGCGGACCTGTCCGCACCGCGTCTGGCAGAAATCATCGAAACCTCAATGCCGCGCGTAGCTCAGGGCGTGCCGACGCTGTGGATTAACCTCATGGCGCACTACCTCAGCAATCCTCCGAAGCGCATGAGTCTGCAGGAGATTTTCTCGGGCGGTTCCCCTGTGCCACCTGCACTGATTCGGCTATGGGAAGAGCGCTACGGTGTCGATGTCATCCATTTCTGGGGCATGACCGAGACTTCGCCTATCGGTACCGTGGCACGACCTCCGTACGGCGCCTCCGGTGAGGCCCGCGAACGCTACCGTGTCAGCCAAGGGCGTTTCCCGGACATCATGCAGTTCCGCATTGTTGATGACAACGACCGCGTGCTCGACCTGCATGACCGCAACCAGGGTGAGCTGCAGGTGCGCGGCAACACGGTCACCGGAGGCTACTACAGTTCTCCGGAGGCTCAAGATGGAGGCACCGCGCACTTCTTCCGCGGTGCGGAGGTCGACGAGGCTAGCGAACAGTTCACCGAGGACGGGTGGCTCCGCACTGGCGATGTCGGCTCGATTACTCACGACGGCTATCTGACTATTCATGACCGTGCTCGCGATGTCATTCGTTCCGGTGGCGAGTGGATCTACTCTGCTCAGCTGGAGAACTTCGTAATGGAAAGCCCACAGGTACTCGAGTGCGCGATTATCGGCATGCCAGATAAGAAGTGGGGTGAGCGCCCACTGGCCATTACAGTGCTGATGCCGGAAGTTGAACCAAGCAAGGAGACCGCTGAAATGCTCCGCGATGAGCTGCGGCCAAAGCTGCCAAAGTGGATGTTGCCGGAGTACTGGGCCTTCGTGGACTCAATCGATAAGACCTCAGTGGGCAAGTTCGACAAGAAAGACCTGCGCTCGCACTTGAGCGCAGGTCAGTACAGCATCGTGAAACTGAAGGGGCCGGGCGAAAAGTAGGTGGCAGGCTAAGCCACTGGCTCGGCACCTGGCCGCAGCGGCGGCTTAGCCGTCGACCACGACCTTAACCGGCTCGCCGATTCCCAGCTCCATGACCTTGATGCCAGCCTCGCGGGCATCGTCCAAGATCTTCTCATCCACTGCAGTAGTTCCCAGAACCATACAGGTCGGTCCAGCACCCGAGAGAAATGCTGCGTAGCCACGGTTGCGCAGGCGGTTGACCCACTCTGCGGTCACCGGCAGCACGTCGGAGCGGTACGGCTGGTGCAGGCGATCTCGCGTTCCCTCCCACAGCAGTTCCGGGTGGGACTGCAGCGCTGCGGTCATAACCGCAGTACGAGAGACATTGAAACGAGCGTCGACATGCGAAACATCGCTCGGCAGCACCTGACGAACTGCATTCGTGGAGGCGTGGAATGCCGGTACGAGTGCGGTCGTCTGAATGGACTCATGCACCGGGATGCTCACTGCTCGGTACTGAGGAGCGGTGCGACCATCGACAGGCTTGTCGGTCCAGCTGACCACTGCCCCGCCGAGAACGGATGCGCCAGCGTTATCCGGGTGCCCCTCGAAGACCGAAGATTCCTGGATTACCTGGTCGTCGGTAAGCGGGAAGCCAGCCAGACCGTTAGCGGCAGCGACACCAGCAACAGCGGCGGCTGCGGAAGAGCCCAGACCGCGCGACTGCGGAATGGTGTTGTGGCAAATAACCTTCAGCCCCGGCGTCTCGACTCCTGCGGCGCGAAGGCCCGCGCGAATCGCGCGCACAACCAGATTAGACTCGTTGCGCGGCAGGTCGACTTCGCCCTCGCCGTGAATTTCAACGACGACACCGGACTCGATGACCTCGACCTCGACGATGTCATAGAGTGCAACTGCCAACCCCAGGGTGTCGAAGCCCGGGCCCAAGTTCGCTGACGAACCTGCAACCGTGACGGTGACCTTCTGACCCGGGAAAAGCTCCTGTGCCATTTAGATATCCATTCCTTCGATACGAATGACGTTGTTGACGGCCAAAACCGCGTCATTGGCGCGCAATTCGTCGACCGTTGCTTCCAAATCCTTCTCCAGCGCCTTGTGGGTCACGATGACCAGGCGAGCGCCGTTTGCGCCCTCTTCCTGGCGGACGGTGCGCAGGGAGATGTTGTGATCAGAGAAGGTACGAGCGACATCGGCAAGCACTCCGACACGATCGTCGACGTGCAGGTCGATGTGGTAGCGGGTGCGAACGTCACCGAAGTCGAGAATCGGCAGGTTAGCGTAGGTGGAATCTCCCGGTGCGCGACCACCGTGGACAATGTTGCGAGCAGCTGCAACAAGGTCACCGAGCACTGCGGAGGCGGTCGGGTTACCACCAGCGCCGTTGCCGTAGAACATCAGGCGACCAGCGGCCTCGGCCTCAATGAAGACAGCGTTGAAGGACTCACGCACAGTTGCCAGCGGGTGGCGACGTGGAATCAGCGCTGGGTACACGCGGGCGGAAATGGACTCCTTGCCTTCTTCGTCCGTGACTCGCTCACAGGTAGCCAGCAGCTTAATGGTGCAGTCGGCGCTCTTGGCGGCTGCAATGTCGTCAGCGGTGATCTCGGTAATACCCTCACAGTGAACGTCATCAGCAGTCACGCGGGTGTGGAATGCCAGGCTGGCCAGAATAGCTGCCTTGGAAGCGGCATCGTGGCCCTCGACGTCTGCAGTCGGGTCGGCCTCGGCGTACCCCAGGCGGGTGGCCTCTGCCAGCATCTCGTCGTAGTCCGCACCGGTGGAGTCCATCGCATCAAGGATGAAGTTGGTAGTGCCGTTGACAATGCCCATGACCTTATTGACAGTGTCACCGGCCAGCGAACGACGGAGCGGACCGACGACCGGGATAGCTGCCGCCACAGCTGCCTCAAAGAACAGGTCGACACCCGAGGAATCGGCAGCCTCAGAGAGCTCCTCACCGTGTGCGGCGACGAGTGCCTTGTTGGCGGTCACGACCGACTTGCCGGCACGCAGTGCCTCCAGCACAACGCGACGTGGGTAATCAATGCCGCCGATGACCTCGACTACCAGGTCAACGTCATCGCGCTGAACCAGCGAAAAAGCATCGTCGGTAAGAAGATCCTGATCCACATTCGGACGCGGCTTGGTCTTGTCGCTCACAGCAATACCAACGACCTCGACCGGTCCGCCGATGCGGCGCTCGAAGTCCTCAGCCTTCTCGTTGAGCAGGCGGTAAACCTCAGTACCGACTGTGCCAAGACCTAAAATAGCGACACCAACTTTGTGGCCCTCGCCCTTTCCAGGATTATTCGTTGCGGCAGTCATCGTGGCGTTTCACACTCCAGGCTTAGTAAGTCTTGTACGGTTTCTCGTCTTAATATTTGGGTCACTTGACCATCGCATACCGACACTACTGGTGGTCGCGTCAGCATGTTGTAGCGGCTGGCCATTGCGTAACAGTATGCCCCAGTAGCAGCGAGCGCGAACAGATCACCCTCGACAATGTCGTTCGGGTAGTTCGCATCGTTAATCAGAATGTCTCCCGATTCACAGTGCTTTCCGACGACGCGGGTGGGAATCCTGGAACCGGACACCTCGCGATTAACAACGCGACCATCATAGTTCGAGCCGTAAAGCGCCGGACGAATATTGTCGCTCATGCCGCCATCGACCGATACGTAACGACGGGTCATGCCGTCATCGATGGTCACATCCTTCAAAGTGCCCACTTCGTACACCGTGACCATGGACGGGCCAACGATGGCACGACCTGGTTCAACAGCCACTGTCGGAGTCGCAATGCCGATACGCTGCGCAAGCTTGTCTACGGCAGTGAGGATCTCGTCGGCAAGCGGAGCAACGTCGAGGGGCTGCTCGCCTGCGGTGTAGGCGATTCCGAAACCGCCACCGAGGTCGAGGGTGTTGAAGTGTTCCGAGATTTCAGTGCCGTGGCGTTCGACCAGCTTTTCCACCAGTGAGAACACGCGCTCGGCGGCGAGAATGAAACCGTCGGAATCGACAATCTGGGAGCCGATGTGGCAGTGCAGACCAACCAGGCGCAGATTGTCGTCCTCTTCTACGAGGTTGGCAGCTTCCAGCGCCGAACCGGACGCGAGGGAAAAGCCGAACTTCTGATCTTCATGCGCAGTAGCAATGAACTCGTGGGTGTGCGCTTCCACACCGGGCTTCACGCGAACGAGCACGTCCTGCACCACGCCTGCTTCAGCCGCCACCTGGGACAGGCGACGCAGCTCCGAACGGGAGTCAAGCACAATCTTGCCCACGCCAGCGGAGATAGCATCACGCAGCTCAGCGGTGGACTTGTTGTTGCCGTGGAAGGTCATGTCCTTGGCTGGGAAACCCGCCGCCAGAGCGATAGCCATCTCGTTGCCCGAGGCGACATCGAGATGCAGCCCCTCCTCCATTACCCAGCGGGCAATGGTCTTCGACAGGAAAGCCTTGGATGCGTAGTGGACATTCTCCGCGCCGCGGAAGGCCTTGGCCATCGAGCGGCAGCGAGAGCGGAAGTCCTGCTCACCGACGACAAAAACCGGAGTGCCAAATTCCTTGGCAATGTCGACCAGGCTCACGCCGCCAATTTCCACCGAGCCGGGATTCTCTTCGTCAGCGCCCCGACGACGGGCGGTAGTTGGCCAGACATGCGGTGGTAGTTCATTAAATTGGGTGGAATCGGGTCGGGTGTAGCCCCCCAGTTCGAAACCATTGCCGTCGATAGGCACGAAACAGCTCTCTTTCTCCGTTACCCGGGCGGAGCAACGGGGTGTAGTTTTACGGGCGCGTTCGACTACATGCGCTCAGGTGCGGTAACACCGAGCAGCTGCAGAGCATTGGCCAGCGTCTGGCGGGTAGCCTCAGCCAGGCCGAGACGAGCACGGTGTAGCTCGGATACCTCTTCGTCTGCCTTTGGCAGAATCTGGCAGGTGTCGTAGAAGCGGTGGAAGACACCGGCGAGCTGCTCAGAGTAACGGGCAATGCGGTGTGGTTCCCGCAGGTCAGCAGCAGACTTGATGATGGCCGGGAACTCACCGATAGTGCGGATGAGCTCACCTTCACGGTCCTCTACCAGCAGGGAGAAGTCAGCGCCTTCGCTGGTCACACCGGCCTCTTCGGCACGGCGGCCGATTGAGCACAGACGAGCGTGGCCGTACTGGACGTAGTAGACCGGGTTGTCGCTGGACTGCGAAGCCCACAGCCCCAGGTCGATATCCAGGCTGGAGTCGACAGAGGAACGGATTAGGGAGTAGCGAGCAGCATCGACGCCGATTGCCTCAACCAGGTCGTCCAAGGTGACCACTGTGCCCGCACGCTTCGACATCCGGACAGCCTTGCCGTCGCGAAGCAAGTTGACCATCTGACCGATGAGCACCTCGACGCCATCGGCGTTGTAGCCGAGCGCTGCAGCGGCCGCGCGCAGACGCGCGATGTAGCCGTGGTGATCGGCACCCAGCATGTAGATGCACAGGTTGTGGCCGCGGTCGAACTTGTTCTTAACGTATGCGATGTCACCTGCGATGTAGGCTGCGTCGCCGTCGGACTTGATGACCACGCGGTCCTTGTCGTCACCGTAATCGGTGGACTTCAGCCACCATGCGCCGTCAGCTTCGTAGAGCTTGCCGTTTTCCTTCAGGGAATTGACAGCTGCTTCTACCTGACCGGACTCGAACAGCGAGTTTTCGTGGAAGTAAACGTCGAAATCGGTGCCGAACTCGTGCAGAGACTTCTTGATGTGCTCGAACATCATGTCCACGCCGATGGCGCGGAAGTGCTCCTGGACCTCTTCCTCAGAGCCCTCGAGTGCCTGCGGGTTCTTCTCCAGCACAGCAGCGGCGATGTCCTGGATGTACTCTCCGCCGTAGCCATCTTCCGGAGTCGGCTCGTTGCGAGCGGCTGCAACCAGGGAGTCGGAGAAGCGGTCAATCTGGCGACCGTGGTCATTGAAGTAGTACTCGCGAGTGACCTTGGCACCGGTGGCGGACAGGACACGACCGAGAGCGTCACCGACTGCTGCCCAGCGAGTACCGCCCAGGTGGATCGGCCCGGTCGGATTCGCGGAGACGAACTCCAGGTTCACGTCGAGGTTGGAGTTGAAGTCGGCATGACCCCACTTCTCCCCCGCTGCCAGGACGTCCTCGACGATCTTGCCCTGGGCATCGGAGGCCAGGCGGATGTTAATAAAGCCCGGGCCTGCGATGGTTGCTTCATCGATGCCCTCAGAAGCGCCGAGCGCTGTGGCAATTTCAGTTGCCAAGTCACGCGGCACCATGCCGACGCGCTTGCCCAGCTGCATGGCGATATTGGTTGCATAGTCGCCGTGCTCAGGGTTACGCGGACGCTCGACGGTCGGGTTTTCCGGCACGATAGAGACATCGGCATCGTGGGCAGTCAAAACCTCGACGGTGACTTTTCGGACTAGTACAGCAAGATCAGCAGGATTCACGATTGCCTATCCTATTAGGTCAATCGCAGTCGTGGAAACATCAGCCACCAAAAGATTGATTTGAGGGGTATCTGCAGGCCACCGCGTCCGGCTGTCCTACACCGCTTTCACAGTCCAGCCGAATTCAGGTTGAGAACAGATTTAATCCGGGGCTAGGCGTAGCATTCAGGTAGGAAATTATTGCCTTACCCCTCAACCCTTTTTGGAGCGACCGTGAAAGTAGCACTTTTCGCGACCTGCATCGGGGACATGATGTTTCCAGATGCAGTGAGTGCGACCGCCAGAGTTCTCACGCGCCTAGGATGCGATGTGGTCTTTCCACCACAACAAACCTGCTGCGGCCAAATGCACGTCAACACCGGGTACCAGAAGGAAGTCCTTCCTCAGCTGGACACCTACGCTGATGCTTTTGCAGATTCCTCGATTGATTACGTTGTCGCCCCGTCCGGTTCCTGCGCCGGCGCCGTTCGCCACCAGCATCCGATGATTGCGGGCCGTTACGGTACCCGTGCCCAAGTCCACGCGGCACAGGCCTGCGCGAACAAGACGCTGGATCTCTCCGAGTTCATCACCGATGTCGCTGGTGTGACTGACGTCGGTGCTTACTTCCCCCACTCAGTGACCTACCACTCCACCTGCCACAGCTTGCGGGTACTCAAGGTGGGTGACCGTCCGTGGCGGCTGCTCAGCGCAGTCGATGGAATCGATCTGCGCGAGCTGCCTGGCGCGGCGGAGTGCTGCGGTTTTGGCGGCACCTTCTCGGTGAAGAATGCGGAGACCTCCGCTGCAATGGTTGCCGACAAGACAGCCAATATCCGCGCTGCGGAAGCGGAGTTCGTCACCGCTGGCGATGCTTCCTGCTTGCTCAATATCGGTGGCGCGTTGCGTCGCCAGGACTCTGGCGTGCACGCCATCCATATGGCCGAGATTCTGGCCTCCACCAAGGAGACCCCGTTTGATGTGCACAACCGCCAAGAGGCTTCCCTGCGAGGTGAACAGTAATGGTCGCAATTAACGTCGGCATGCCAGCCCTTCCTCCCCGCGCGCCGCACAACGTCGGGCATCTGCGCGGTACGCGCGGGTTCACGGCCGCAGCGCACGAGGAGCTCAAGAACACTCGCATGCGCGAAAATGTCGGTCATGCCACGCGTTCGATTCGTCAGAAGCGCGCGCATGTCGTAGCCGAGAAGAATGACTGGGAGCAGCTGCGGCTCGCGGGCAGCCACATCAAGCGCGATGTTATGGCGCGTCTGCCGGAACTGCTGGAGCAGTTTGAAGAGTCAGTTACGAATGCCGGCGGTCACGTCCACTGGGCGCGCGATGCCGCCGAGGCAAACCGCATCATCACGGACTTGGTGAAAGAGACCGGCGAAGAAAAGGTCGTCAAGATTAAGTCGATGGCCACACAGGAAATCGGCTTGAACGAAGCACTTGCCGACGCCGGCATCACCGCCCGCGAAACCGACCTGGCGGAACTCATCGTTCAGCTTGCCGACGACATGCCGAGCCACATCCTGGTTCCTGCTATCCACCGCAAT
Organism: Corynebacterium sp. HMSC076C10; assembly: GCF_001812455.1. Lineage (NCBI taxonomy): Bacteria > Bacillati > Actinomycetota > Actinomycetes > Mycobacteriales > Corynebacteriaceae > Corynebacterium > Corynebacterium sp. HMSC076C10. Next base: position 3,348 of record NZ_KV809157.1, on the reverse strand, counting down.
CGCGAAGATATCCGCGAGATCTTCCTCAATGGAATCCCCGGAGTCGACCCGGACCTGAAAGCCAATCCGGCCGATCTGGCCGAGGCATCCCGTAAGTTCCTGCGCGAGCAGTTTATGGAGGCCAAGGTTGCGATTTCTGGCGCCAACTTCGGTGTGGCCGAAACCGGTACTGTGGCCGTCGTCGAGTCAGAGGGCAACGGCCGTATGTGTCTCACGCTGCCGGAAACACTGATTTCGGTGATGGGTATTGAGAAGCTGCTTCCCACCTTCCAGGATCTGGAAGTCTTCTTGCAGCTACTGCCACGGTCGTCGACAGGCGAGCGTATGAATCCCTACACCTCTCTGTGGACGGGAACGACCGACGGCGACGGCCCGAAGAATTTCCACATTGTGTTGCTGGACAATGGGCGCTCGGCCACTCTTGCAGATCCGATTGGGCGTGAAGCGCTGAAGTGCATTCGCTGCTCGGCATGCCTGAATATCTGCCCTGTTTATGAGCACGTGGGCGGTCACGCTTACGGTTCGGTCTACCCGGGTCCGATTGGTGCGATTTTGTCCCCGCAGCTCACTGGCATGGATTCCTACGATGATCCGAATGCTTCGCTGCCCTATGCGTCTTCGCTGTGCGGGGCTTGCTTTGAGGTCTGCCCGGTGCGAATTGACATCCCTGCGGCACTGCTGGAGCTGCGTCACCGTAAGGTCACGGAGCACCGCCCGCCGGTGGAGGGCAAGCTGTTTGCCACGCTCGGGTTCATCATGGGCAATCAGAAGCTGTGGAACATGAGCGCAAAGATGGCCTCCCTCGCCCGCGTACTCGGTTTGAAGGACGGCGAGATTCACGCCCTGCCGCTCTTCCTCAGCGGGTGGTCGGATGCGCGTGATACCCCGGTTCCGCCGAAGAAGCCGTTCCGCTCACTGTGGGGTTCGAAGGATTTCTCGGCGCAGCTGGCACGCGAATCGGCGCATCAGGTACCGACCAAGATCAATGGCCAAAGCGAAAAGGAGTCCTAGCGATGACCAACTCTGGCGCCAAAAACGACATTCTCGGCCGCATCCGCAACGCGCAGAAGATTGCCTTTGAGGGCCGCGATTTAGCCTCTGACGTGGGCATTATCACCGGCGAGCCCGGCGCGCACTTCTCCGTTCCACGCGACTATGAACGAAGCTCGGAGCTGCCCCACAAGGACATCGTTTCGCTTGCCGACGAACGCATCGCCGATTACAAAGCCGATGTGCGCCGTTGTGGCAGCTCGGCAACTGAAATCAATGACGCAGTGAAGAAGGCTATTGCGGATGTTGGGGCCTCGCTGATTGGTATCCCCGAGGGCTTGGACCGCGACTGGGTTGCGGGGCTTGGCTCTGGCGAGACTGCTGAAGGGGCGACCGAAATCCGCGTCGATACCGGTTTCAACGCCCGCGAACTGGACGAACTCGATGCCATTGTCACCAGCTCTGCGGTTACCTGCGCGGAGACCGGCACCATTTTCCTGGACGGCTCTGCTACCTCCGGGCGCCGAGCCCTGACCTTGGTGCCGGATAAGCATATTTGTGTCGTCCCAGCAGAGACGATTGTCTCTGGCATTCCGGAGGCCATTTCCCGCCTGCGAGAGGTTGACCCCACGGCTCCAATCACTATGATTTCCGGGCCTTCTGCGACCTCGGATATCGAGCTTTCCCGCGTCGAAGGTGTCCACGGCCCGCGCACCTTGATTGTGATTATTGCTGGGTAGGGGCGAATACTCCCTGTTATCGCCCTGGCCAGTACCTTTTGACTGACACGAATAGCATCACCGCTACCGCCACGGTTGTCACCGCAGCGGTAGCGCCAACATGGTGCCGCGGCACATTTGATGCAACTACCAGCACAATAACCAGCGCAAGGACTGCAGCCCAACCTTGTCGCGCCCTTTTATCCCATTTGAAGGCATTGTCCTCCCAGTCCGGGTCAAAGACCCCTTCCCTATTGCGGTAATCAAAAACGAACTGAACCGCGATTAGTAGCAACACACCGGGAAAAATCCACTTAGTTGTCAATCCCGCCCATGCAATGACTCCGATTAAGAACCCGAAAATGGCAGCATAGATAACTGCTTGTCCCCATACTGCACTAGGGCTTTTGGGTCTTTTCAGCGCAACTTCGGTTTCCGTCATAGATTCCAGGCTAAACCTCAAATCGAAGCTCCACAGCGGTTTCAACCAAACCTCGGAATATTGACATGACAACAATGCGTTATGGAAAATGAAACAACCTAGCTAAAGGAGCCTTCCATGAGCGCAATCATTCAAAAGTTCTCAGTAGCCGACAACCCACAGCTTCCCGGCATGGATCCCTTCCTGTTTGCCGTCCACCACTATGACCTATATCCACAGGCCAAGGGCCAAACTATGGCTCCCGATGCCTCTCTGCTCGGCCGTAATATCGGCATGGACTTTTCCGGCAAGGACGGCTGGTCCATGTACCACGGCACAACTGTCCCCGGCTTCCCCTCCCACCCACACCGCGGCTTTGAAACTATCTCGATTGTCGAGGAAGGTTACGTCGACCACACCGACTCCGAAGGAGCACAGGCTCGTTACGGCGACGGCGACACTCAGTGGCTGACCACCGGCGCAGGCACTGCGCATGCTGAAATGTTCCCGCTTCTGCATAACGACAGCCCCAATCCTCACCACATGTTTCAGATTTGGCTGAACCTGCCGCCCGAAGGCAAGGGGGCAAAGCCGCACTTCCAGATGTTCTGGGCAGAAGACACTCCGCATGTCACCGGCACTGATGACAATGGCCACGGCTACGACGTAAAGGTCATCGCGGGCGCATTCGGCGATACTCAGCCGCTTACTCCACCACCGGAATCCTGGGCCGCTGCACCAGATTCCGATGTAGCCGTGTGGGTGCTGCGCCTGCAGCCGGGCGCACAGCTAACGTTGCCACCAACCAATTATGCCGAGACAATTCGGACTCTCTACTCTCTACGCGGCAGCCTCACTATCGAGGGCGAAACGCTGGAGCAAGAGGGCGCAGTGCTGCGCTCAACCGAGGCACTGGACATTTCTGCAGGTGACGAGGGAGCCTTCGCGCTCATCCTCCAAGGCCGACCAATTGGCGCTACCGTGTATCAGCATGGCCCGTTTGTCGCGAATAGCCGCGAAGAGCTCGTTGAGGCATTCGATGCCTACCAGCGTGGCGAGTTCGGCGCATGGCGGTTTGATTCCAACGATCCGGTTGCACCCTTTGAAGAGGGGCGCTTTGCCCGCTATCCGGACGGTACGGTTCGTCGCCCGGTCAACTAACCAGGATCTCCGGCGGGCTGCACATGTGAAACTGTGTGAGTTTATGACACTTTCAGG
>NZ_KV809156.1:0-1248 GCF_001812455.1 Corynebacterium sp. HMSC076C10 | reverse complement strand
TTAAACCAGTCCAACTTTCGGGGGCTAGTTCAAAAATTGGGAGCTCCTTACACGTGGTAGTCCCAACTGGGTTCGAACCAGCGACCTTTCCGGTGTGAACGGAACGCTCTTCCACTGAGCTATGGGACTATGGCAGGCGACTCAAGTGAACCTCACTGCTCTGCGCAATAAGTTAGCACGCGTCTTAGAATTTTCCATAATTACGCTGTTCGGAGGATCACCCTCTTTAAATACAGAACTTCAACTACGCCCGACATCGCTACCACATGGCTTGACCCAGCCAAATAACGTCCGCCCGATTCAAAATGACATCATTGCCATTTAAACACTTCACAATCACCAAACTAGCCATACCTCGACTGCCCCAATAAACACATTCACCAGGGCATTTGTAATCCCTCACACAATCACGCTAAAGTATCTTTCGCACCGCAAGGGAGCAAATGAGATTATCGTTTTCGCCTTTCCTTGCATCGCAATGCGGATGTAGCGCAGCTGGTAGCGCATAACCTTGCCAAGGTTAGGGTCGCGGGTTCGAGTCCCGTCATCCGCTCTGGTTTCCCAAGAAGTTAGACCCTGTGGTATAACTTCGAGGCAACCACTGAGGCGGCAGCCTCACGGTGGAATGGCCGAGTGGCGAGGCAACGGCCTGCAAAGCCGTGTACACGGGTTCGATTCCCGTTTCCACCTCAGCAGAGATTCCTTTAAGGTTTCGATGTAATGCGCGTTTAGCTCAGCGGGAGAGCGCTTCCCTGACACGGAAGAGGTCACTGGTTCAATCCCAGTATCGCGCACCACGTAAGCCCTTATGGGCGAGCGTATTTGCGGATGTAGCGCAGCTGGTAGCGCATAACCTTGCCAAGGTTAGGGTCGCGGGTTCGAGTCCCGTCATCCGCTCAGTGCAAAACCCCCTTCCCCTGGAAGGGGGTTGCGCTTGAAAGCTTCTATATAGCTTTTACCCCAGCGCGATTAGCTCAGTGGGAGAGCGCTTCCCTGACACGGAAGAGGTCACTAGTTCAATCCTAGTATCGCGCACCACGTAAGCCCTTATGGGCGAGCGTATTTGCGGATGTAGCGCAGCTGGTAGCGCATAACCTTGCCAAGGTTAGGGTCGCGGGTTCGAGTCCCGTCATCCGCTCAGACTAACCCCCTCCCCGGGTATCCGGGAGGGGGGTTTTCGTTTAACCTTTGCTAGGCAACCAGTGGGTTAAGTAAGGGTTAAGTAAAGAAAAGTGTGTCTTTTCCGGG
>NZ_KV809155.1:0-287 GCF_001812455.1 Corynebacterium sp. HMSC076C10 | reverse complement strand
GGCGCGTGTTCAGGTGGGTTAGTATCCCTGATTCACCATGGGCGCGGACACACGGGTACGGGAATATCAACCCGTTATCCATCGACTACGCCTGTCGGCCTCGCCTTAGGTCCCGACTCACCCTGGGAGGATTAACCTGGCCCAGGAACCCTTAGTCATTCGGCGGAGGAGTTTTCCACTCCTCATTCGCTACTCATGCCTGCATTCTCACTCGCGCACACTCCACACTAGGGTTACCCCAGCGCTTCACAGCAGTCACGCGACGCTCCCCTACCCAACCACCAAAA
>NZ_KV809154.1:0-127167 GCF_001812455.1 Corynebacterium sp. HMSC076C10 | reverse complement strand
ATTTTTGACATAAACGCAGTCAGTAACTCGCATCGCCCCACCGCCGCTGGCCATAAACGCAGTCAGTAACTCGCATTGGGGTTAAGCGACAAATCCTGGGTGATGCGGTGGCATGAAAAAGCCCCCGCCTTGGTAGCGAGGGCTTAGCGTTTACACTGGTGATTAGCGCTTCTGTGCGTCTGCGAGAATCTGGCGACCTGCGACCATGCGGCAAATCTGGTTGGTGCCCTCGTAGATCTGGGTGATCTTGGCGTCACGCATCATGCGCTCAACCGGGAAGTCACGGGTGAAGCCGTAACCACCGAGCAGCTGCACGGCATCAGTGGTGACCTGCATAGCAACGTCAGAGGCGAAGGTCTTGGCGTTTGCGGCCATCAGACCCAGGCGAGCGCCGCCCTCAGCAGTGCCGCGCTCAGCGTTAGCGGCTGCGGTGTAGACCATGAGACGAGCAGCGTCGATCTTCATACGCATGTCAGCCAGCATGAACTGGGTGTTCTGGAAAGCAGCGATCGGCTTGCCGAACTGCTGACGCTCCTGCACGTAACCAACGGCGTAGTCGTAAGCACCCTGCGCGATGCCCAGTGCCTGTGCACCAATAGTCGGGCGGGTGTGGTCCAGGGTCTCCAGGGCAGTCTTGAAACCGGTGCCCTCTTCGCCGATGATGCGGTCAGCCGGGATGCGGCAGTTTTCGAAGTACAGCTCCGCGGTCGGGGAACCCTTGATGCCCAGCTTGTGCTCCAGGCCACCGACGCGGAACCCCTCGTCGTCCTTGTGGACCATGAATGCAGAGATGCCGTTGGCACCCTTCTCCGGGTCGGTGACAGCCATGACGGTGTACCAAGTGGAGCGGCCACCGTTAGTGATGAAGCACTTGGAGCCGTTGAGGACCCACTCATCGCCCTCACGGACCGCGCGGGTCTTCATGGAACCGGCATCCGAACCGGCCTCACGCTCAGTCAGTGCGTAGGAAGCCATTTCACCGTTGGCGATGTCCGGCAGGACCTTGCTCTTCAGCTCGTCGGAGCCCTTGAGGATCAAGCCCATGGTGCCCAGCTTGTTCACAGCCGGGATAAGAGAAGCCGAGCCACAGACACGAGCAACTTCCTCAATGACAATGCAGGCCGCAACCGAGTCCGCACCCTGACCACCGAACTGCTCCGGCACGTGGACGGCGTTGAATCCAGCCTCGTTGAGAGCCTTCAGGGCCTCCTCCGGGAAACGCTCGTTCTCATCGACGTCCGCTGCGTACGGAGCAATCTGCTTCTCCGCCAGATCACGGATAACGGCGCGGAGCTCCTGGTGCTCCTCTGGCAGCTGGAACAGGTCGAATCCTGGGGTCAAAGCCATGTGGGTGTTCCTCCCGATTTAATGATTCCGATGTCGTGTTCGATATCGCGCTCTACGCATTTCTACGCAGCACTATCACCGCACGACGTATTTATCTTCGTTCGATACTAGTGGCTAACGCTTCGCTCTACCCGCGAAATTCGTAAAATTCTCGCATTGCAGCTCGGCGCCCACAGAATAAACTGCGCGAGGAATTCCCGCAGCAGCGATGTCGCCCAGTACCTCAACGGCGTATAGGCCCCGACGACACACCAGGATTCCAGCCCCCGTTCGCGCATGAGCTTCGCTACCCGTGGCGCATGGAAATCACTGGTCACAACAACCGTTCCAGCACTCAACGCACTGTCCATGCCGCGCATCAACTCGCACGCATAGTCAATGTTTTCCGACGTATTCGTCGATTGGTCCTCGGGAATCAACTCGATGTCGCCACGCTTTACGACGTCCCCAGCGTTCGCCTCCAACCACTCCACCATGGCATCCGCTTCGGAGCAGGTGGCATCTGTCACCGCTTCACTGCCGACCCCACCGGAGCAGATGATTCGCTCGGTACGCTCATCACACGCTGAGACTGCTCGCTGTAATCTTCTGGCCAGCAGGGCCGAGGGCCGATTGTTCTTCAATCCGCATCCCAGCACAACCACGGTGTGTGGCGGCACAGTTGGTTTTTGGGCTGCACATCGAAGGCGAACGGCCTCGAAAACGATCGCTGCGGCTCCTGGTACTGCGAGGCCGGCGAGCAGGGGCGTCGTCAAGCGATGCGATGCGCGAGCGTAGTAGGCGCGGCAGCTGGCCAGTGTCCACGCGGCACCTACTGTGGGAAGAACCCACCGCGGAGGTCTGCGATTGGGCAGGCGTGGTGGGCGTAGCTCCGAATTAGCGGCGACGCCTAGTCCGCCGACGAGGAGCATGGAACCGAAGCCTGCACCGAGGCACGCGAGTGTTTTTCTCATCAGAGCTTCCACGTTAACTGTTCTGGGACGTTGATGGTCCAGTCGACGAGCTGTTGCGGATTGTGCTTCGCCATATGCTGGGATTCCTGCTCGGCCCACATGTCCCAGTGTTCCTCGAAGTGGTCGTCGCGAGCCATGGCACGGGCAAATCGAGTCTGCGTGTCCAGCTCTACCCAGACTCCCCAGGCGTTGCCGTCGCCGATGGCGCGGGCAGCGGCAAGGTTAGCTTCAGTGACAGCGCCACAGCCTTCAACGATGAGCGAGGAGTCCGGTGGCGTGGGGACCCACTCGGCGAATTCACTCGCGTACCAGTCCCAACGGCGATACCCGCGCTTGTCGGCCGGTAGAGCGGGGTTCAAAATGGTCTCCGCGACTTCGGCCGATGCTTTCTGCAGGCCGGACCAGCCCGGATAGACATCCTCCAAGTGGATAACTGGCCAACCGAGGATACTGTGCAACTTTGCCGAAAAGGTGGTTTTGCCACTGCCGGAACGGCCGTCGATAAGCAGAATCATCGTGATTGAAACGCCTTTGCTACGCTACGCCCAGGAAGCGGAACTCCCCGGCCCACACGGAAATACTGATTGCTGCGACGGCGATGGCAAGGCAGGCGGCCATGGTGGCATAGTCACGCGTGGCCAATGTCGAGGTGTGCCACCACGTACGCTTAATCGGTGTGCCAAAGCCGCGGGCTTCCATGGCCGTAGCCAGTTTGGTGCCGCGGCGCAGCGCAAACACCAGCAGAGCGAACACCTGAGAAATAGTGCGGCGGATTGCGCCGTGGTCACCCAAACCGCGTGCGCGACGGGCTCGGGTCAGCGCCTGCCAATCGCTGATGAATAGGCCGACGAGTCGCAGACTCGCCACCGTTGCCAGCACAAACCGGCTGGGCAGCTTGAGAATCTGCGCCAGCCCATTGCCCAGATCGGTGGGGTCGATATTGGCTGTCAGCACGATAACTGGAGTACCGATAGCCAGCACACGCAACATGATCGCGATGGCCAGGGAAATGGAATTATCCGTCACATGCGCAAGCAGAAAGGAGAAATACTCTTTGCCCTCCGGGTTGCCGTAGAGCGCCATCGAGATGCCTGAGATGGGCGCGGCGATAAGGAGTGGCAGGCTGCGTCCTAGAAAACGACGAAAACCCAAACCCGACAGCGGCACCAAGAAAAGCGTGCAGACAAGCGCGACCACTGCGGAGACCCAGTCGATGGAAATCAGCAGCGGTGTGGTGAGCAAGAATAGGCCCAGTACTCTCGCCACCGGGTTGACCGTCGCGAGGAAAGGCTGCTTACTCGAAATGGCGCTCTGCGTACCTTCAGCCGTACCGGCGGAACCGACTTCAGTCACGTTTTCCCTCCTGCTTCGCCCTGGCCGCGCGGACCGCTATTGCTGCTCGGACCGGCCTGCTCCCCCGAACCAGGCTGTCCCAGCGCCGCACGGCCTAACCGCTTCGGATGAAACATATCCATGTCGACGACGTAGTCCCCCATCGCTTGTACCACCAATGGATCGTGGGTAATCGAGATAACAGTTCGGCCGTCGTCAGCAAGCTGGCGAAGCAAAGTGAGCAGCTCGGTGAATGTCCGGCGGTCTTGGCCGAACGTCGGTTCGTCGAGAAGCACAATATCCGGTGCTGTCGCCAGCATGGTCGCCACCGACAGACGTCGCTTCTCACCGCCCGAGAGTGAGAACGGATTCGCCTTGGTCAGGGCCGTTAGCCGCAGCCGCTCAAGTAATTCCTCGATGCGCTTATCAGCGTTGACACCGACAAGCTTCGGGCCAAGCTGCAACTCTTCCAGCACTGTGCCGGTGACGAATTGGTGCTCGGGGTCTTGGAAGACCGTGCCAATCCGAGTAGCCAACTTCTTCGACGGCCATTTCCACGGCGCACTACCGCTGCCTGCCACTTGGACCGTGCCCGCCATCGGCTCAAGCAGGCCGCCGAGCGTCAGCGCTAACGTGGACTTCCCGCTGCCATTGCGACCAACGATGCAGGTGGAAGCTTCAGATGGAATAGAAACTGACACATCGCGAGCAATCGGCTCAACAGCTTCGCCACCCCTGAACCACGACTTCTTCGCGCCATAGCCGATGTCCAGCTCGCGGGTTTCGATCGCGATGTCACCGCTAGGGTGCCCGTCCTGGTCGCAGGCAACTGAACGCGCGTCCGGCAGCGCGGGCGGAGCACCCGGAATCCACACCCCAGCATCCGTCAGAGCCTGCCCGTAGTCTTCCAAGACCCGATGCGGTGCACCATCGGCAATCACACCTCCGCGGCCCAGCACGATGATGCGGTCGACCACATCGACCCACGCATCCACTCGATGCTCGACCACAATCAGTGCCGCACCGGTCCTCTCCGCCGCGGTAATCGCAGCATCGCGTAGTACCGGCACACCGGCCGGGTCGATGTTGGCCGTCGGCTCGTCCAAACAAATGACCCGTGCGCCCATTGCCAGCACACCTGCCAATGCGAGGCGCTGCTTCTGCCCACCCGAAAGTCTGTGCGTGGGATGATCCAGCGGCAAATCCAGCCCCACCAAATCCAGGCTGGCGCGCACTCGGTTGCCAATCTCAGCTGGGGCAACGCCCAGGTTTTCCGCACCAAAGGCAACATCGTCGCCAACGCGAGCACTAATCGTCTGCGAGTCAGGGTCTTGCAGCACCAAGCCCACCGCGCCCCGTGCGGAAGCAGGAGTACGACCTTCAATCAGGAGCTTTCCGGTGGCTTCGCCATCGGAGTCGTCGCCAAGCACGCCAGCAATAGCGGCGAGCAGCGTCGACTTCCCCATCCCCGACGCGCCGAGCAACAGCACCTTTTCACCGCGCTCGATGTCCAGCGTGATGTCGTTCAGTACCGCAGCTTTGCGCCCCGCGTGCCGATATCCGAACCCCCGCGCGCTCACCGCAGGGACATTTCCGCTTGACGACGACCCCCGCGTCAACGCCTCATCTGTCATCGATTTTCCTAGACGTCGTCGTGCCGCTCTCGCCCGATGGCAAAACGATCCAGCGCTCCAGTTGCCGCCAGTGCCTTAGCCAGGAAGTAAGCCAGCAGACCGGCGAGGACGGCACCCGACAGCGCCGTGGAGATCAGGTAGATGACGTTGAATTCGAAAGTCTTGGCCAGGTTGCCGGTGAAAAGCTCAAAAGTCCACGCGCCGACACCTGCCATGAGACCCGAGATAACCACGGTGACCAGGTTGTAGCTCTTATACGCCAAAATGAGGAACACCAGCTCCGCGCCGAGCCCCTGCGCCAAACCTGAGTACAGGGTGGAGATACCCCACTGGTTACCGATCAGTGCTGAAACCGTCGCTGCGATTACCTCGACGAAGATAGCGGCACCCGGCTTGCGAATGATGTACGCGCCGAGCGGACCGCCGAGGAACCACATACCAGCGACCAAACCGCCAAGACCAGGAGTAAGCGCGTTGACTGCTTCATAGCCCGCACCGCCGATGATGTTCCAGATAACAAAAATCAGGCCAACGGCCACGCCGATAACAGCTGCAATGATGATGTCAATATTTCGCCACGAGAAGTTAGTGCGCGCTGCACTCGCCGATTGCGTCATCCCACTTGCTCCTATTTTTCTTTAACTCGAGCGGTATTGCTCAAACATTATTGATGTATTCATTAGCGGCGTATGAAGCCTGTGTCGACACGCCCTAAGCACTAACTTTTGCCTACCCTACCGCGCCCAGCAGATGGCCTAGATAACATAAGGAACCATGACTAAAGCCGAGCGGTCATCTACAGGAGATACCCCAACTGCCCGAACCCCTCATACGCCGACAGTCGGCGATGAGGGGACAGCCGCGGATTCCGCAGTGAAAACTGCCGAGGACCCTGGTGCTGACAACACCGCTGAGCAGGAAAGTTCTCGCCCATACTACATGCCCACATTGACGTGGGGCGAGAGACTTGACCTGTCTGCGAAGCAATGGTGGCCCCTCATCGGAGTTGTTATTGCGATACAGCTTGTCGCTCGCATTCTGGTACTGACTAGCCATGGTTTTTACTGGGATGACTTCATCATTGTTGGCCACCTTTACGACACCCCGCTGCTGAGCAAAGACTACCTGCTTCAGGATCACGACGGGCACCTTGCACCACTGGCCTTCTTGGTGCAAGGCCTCTATCACCTCATCGCGCCGTGGAACTGGTGGCTACCGGCTATCACCATGGCCGTGATGTCGGTAGTGCTGACATACGCCACAGCTAAACTCTTTGAGCTTCTCACCGGCCGCACGCTGGTGTCTCTCTTCCTCATCACGGTCGTCGCCTGGACTCCGCTGATGCTTCCGGGAGACACCTGGTGGTCGGCCGCGGCCAATTCCCAGCCGTTCCACCTGGCATTCGTGATCTTCATGATTGTCGCTATTCGCACCACTATGCGTCGTTCCTTCGGCCCTCGCCCGTGGGAGGCCGTAGGCCTGTTCGTGCTGCTGGCAGTGGCGCTCGGGTTCTTTGAGAAGTCCCTGGCTATCGCGCCGATTTCCATGCTGGTTGTCGTCACTTTGGCTTACATGGAGCGCAGAAATATCCTGCAGGTTCTCCGCCGTGGCCTCGTCATCTGGATCCCATCGATGCTGCTGACCGGCGCCTGGGCACTGTGGTACTACTTCGGCCCCGCCGAAACCACTGGCTTCATTTCCGACAAGCTGCAGCCCGAACTGTTCTTCAACGGCCTCGGCCAGATTTTTGCCGGCATCATCGGCGGACCAACAAGCTGGGAACGCTGGGCTCCGGGACAGCCGTTTGCCTCCGCTTCGTCTCAGCTGATTACTCTCGGCGGCATTATCCTGTTGATTCTGTCTGCCACCCTCATCGGCCGCGATTACCGTGGCTGGGCTCCGTGGACGCTATCGGTGGCGTACATGTTCACCACCTTGTTCGCCATCACCCTGTTCCGCTCGGGAGAGAACACCTCTGGCGTGCTGGCGCACACTTTGCACTACTACTCTGATGTCGCGCTCGTGATCGTAATCTGCGTCGCGATCTCCCTGGCTGGACTCCCACCGAAGGACGAGGCGCCAGCGCTGCTACCGGCTCGTACGCACATTCTGATTTGGTCGCTGGGCATCGCGCTGGCTGTCACCTCCACGATTTCCGTGGTCACTTACCGCAATGCCTGGTCTGATGACATCGCAATGGAGTGGATCGGCAACACCAAGGCGTCGCTGTCTGCGCTGCGCGAGGAAGCCGATGCCGCTGGCCCCGACAAGGCGATCGACTACAATCTCATCGACCAGCCCGTCCCCTTCGAAGTTCTCGTGCCCGTCGCCGCTCCGATGAACATGTACTCGCGGGTGTTTGATGCGGTCTCCGATCGCCCGCCGTTTGAGCGCGTCACCGGTCACCCGCGCATGTTCAATACAGACGGTTCGCTTATCGACGCCAAGGTCTCCGAGGTCACCCGTGTCACTGATGGCCCTGTCGAGCAGTGCGGCCATCGCATCACAGTTGGCGAGGACGGCACTGCGTCGGAGGACATCAAGTTGGAGAACATCATCAAGCTCGGTGACTGGGTGCTTGAGTTCCCGGCCACCGCCTCCGAGGACATGGATGTGCGCCTATCACTCCCCAATCCTTTCGAGACCGAAGAGCAAACCCGCGGTGGTTCCACGGTCGTGAAGATGAACAATGACCTGCGGCCGCGCTATGTGTACCTCAACGGTGGCGGAAATACTCTCCATGTCGATGTGGAAAAGGCCACTCCGGGGGCAACGCTATGCATCGGCGCGGGGGCGATTGGCCCCTTGGTTCCCGCAAGCCGTTAAGAATCCTCTAAGATATTGCTTTAAGATAATGTGAGAAAAGTTTATTAGCCCCTTGTAGCTATTGTTTTTCCGACAGAGGAGCCACATCCATGCGTAACCGCATCGCCGGCGCTATCGCCGCATCCGCCATTGCCGCAGCAGCCCTGGTCGCTTGCTCTCCCCCGAATCAGGTTGACTCGGACGTGAAGGTCGGTGACCAGGCCAACCCGTCGGAGACCTTCGAGCAGAAGGCCACCACTCCGGCATCCTCCGACGAGATGACTCCTGTTGAGACCGCAGAGATGTAGTCACTGCATCTGCGAAAACCGGGTTAGCTAGCAAACATAAACGCAGCCGCTACCCCTTGTGCCCACTCATCGATGGGGCGCGAAAGAATTACCGCCCGGACATTGTGTCCGGGCGGTTTTGTTCTCCAGGGCAGCCTAGAGCCGCCAAGAGAGCTTAGGAAAACTCAAATTCCACGTGGTCACCATCACGGATCACCGCGCTGGTTGCGCCGTTTTCCAGGTTCAGCTCGACAACGAGCGAGGGCATCTCGCCGGAAGCTCCAGCCTCACCCGAGCCTCCGGCAGCATCGTCCACAAGCGCCGCGTCGGTCGCGGTCACGCGGTAGCGAAGAAAACCATTGCGCAATTCATCAGTCTCCACGCGAGCGGAGTGCAACCATGGGAACCGGCGTCGCACCGCAACGAGCTGCTGGTAAGCGCGGTAGAGGTCCTCACCAAGCGTAGAGAGTTCCTCCGGGCTATCCGGGAACACTGGACGGATCTGGTCGTCACCGCCGATGCGTTCCTCTTTGAGGCCGGTGTAGCCCTGTTCGTCGCCGTAGTAGACCAGCGGCACACCGGCCACGGTAAACAGCACCGTCGCCGCCAGCACGGCCTTGTCGGCCCCTACCTGCGTCGCAATGCGTGAAACATCGTGGTTGCCCACAAACGTCACCGGCACAAAAGACTCCGCGAAGGTGTTATGGCGCTTCAGAGTCCAGTCCAGCTCGAAGAAGTTTTCCTCCTTCAGCGCAGACCAGGTCGCTTTCCACAGCTCGTACTCCGTCACCGAGTCCATGCCGGACACCGACACAATCTCCGCATAGTCACCGTGGATGACCTCGCCGTAGATAAAGGCGTGCGGGTGCTCAGCACGCACTCGCGGCAAAACCTTGTGCCAGAACTGTGGGTCCACTGCGTAGGCCGCATCCAGTCGCCAGCCATCGATCCCCCGCGCCAGCCAGTAATTCATCACGTTGACGACAAAATCAACAGTCGCGTCACTGGTGTGATCGAATTCGACCAAGCTCTCATGGCCCTCAAACACCGGCGCGGTCATGTTGCCATCTGAGTGCGTAAACTCAAAGAGCTGCGCTTCTTCAGAGTCAGGGTTTTCCTTCGCGGTCTTCAGCGCGGGCGCCTCTGACCCGATGTGGTTGAAGACGCCGTCGAAAAGCACTTTGATGCCGCGCTCATGGGCAGCTTCGATGACAGCCTTCATGTCCTCTTCGGTACCCAGGCGCGAGTCAATGCGGTAGTAGTCCTCGGTATCGTAGCCATGGCTAGTCGACTCGAATACTGGAGCCAGCTGCAGGACGTTGAGCCCGAGCTCCTGGACGTACGGAAGCCAGTCAATCAGTTTGCGAATTCGATTGCCCGGCGCGGCGCCTCGATCCTTCTCACGGATGGGCGCTCCCACAAACCCCAGTGGATAGACGTGCCATCCAATCGCCCACTTCGACCACTCAGGTGCGGCAGCGAGCGTCTTATTAGGGGCGTTGGGGGTCGTGGACATTGTCCTATGCATCCTCTCTAGGTGCCTGAGGCTGATTGGAATTATCTGATGCCGCCGCCTCAGGACTCGGTGAGGTCTCCCCCGCCGATTCGCTTGACGACGCCCGCGCCTGGCCCGCATGCGACTGTGGCGTGCCAAGGCCTGCCTTCCGCGGCCGTGGAGGCACGGAACCTGCTGCGGGCATGGTCGGAGATGTGGCAGGGCGCTCCGGCGGATGATTCTTCGACGGGTTCAGTGCGTCGAGCGCGATTTGGATTTCCGTGCGCATGCCATTGACCATGGCTCTCTCCACAATTTTAAACTTGGAATTGTGGAGAAAGAAGGGATTACCCGCTTCCGGGCCACCGGTGCCGAGGAACATGTAACAGCCCGGCGCTTCACGAGAAAAATAGGAGAAGTCATCCGAAGGAGCCCACGGATCGGCGGCGAACACCTTGGAGTTGCCAACTGCCTTCGTCGCCGCATGCCAGGCACGATTGACTGCAATGTCGGCGTTGACCACCATCGGGTACGGAATCTGCCAGTCGAAAGTCGCCTGTGCGCCGTGAGCTTGGCAGACGCCGTTGACGACGGCCTCGATACGCTGGCAGACAATCTCCCAGTCGGCCTCATCCACCGAGCGGATGGACACTTCCAGGTTGGCCGTATCCGGGATCACATTGCCGGCCTCACCTGAATGCAGTGAGCCGACGTTGACGATATTCATGTGCTTCGGATCCACATCGCGGGAGACAATCGTGTTCAGCATGAGAGTCACCTCGCTGGCGATGAGCACCGGGTCAATCGACAGCTGCGGGTTCGAGGAGTGTCCGCCACGGCCACGAATTGCGATGGAGACGATGCCCGACATGGTTGTCACTCGCCCAGCGCAGATCCCCACATGCCCCACCGGATGCGGCGCGACGTGGAAGGCGTAGACCTCATCCAAGTCATCGGCGGCACCCTTGTCGACCAGCTCACGAGCACCGCCCGGCAGCATTTCTTCGGCGTGCTGGAAGATGCACAGCACCTTGCCGTGCAGCTGATCGCGCATTCCAGAGAGCACCTTCGCCGTGCCCAGCAGCATCGCCGTGTGCACATCATGACCACAGGCGTGCATCACACCCGGCGTGCGCGAGGCGTACGGCAGTCCCGTTTCCTCCTGAATCGGCAGGGCGTCAATATCCGCGCGGTAGCCGATCACACGACCAGTGCTGGGGTCGCCCGCTGTGCCCTCGATGACACCAATTACGGACGTCGGAGTCAACCGGTACGTCGGGATGTCCCATTGATTGAGCAGATCCTCAATCATGTCCGAGGTCCTGTACTCCCGGAAGCTCAACTCCGGATTCTGGTGCAGTTGGCGACGCCATGCCACCGCCTCTTCGATAGGTACTTCAAGGCGGTGCGACGGCAGGGTGTCGTTAGCATCAGTCATGGTTCATAGCATGACAGAAAATGGGCTCCACGACGAGCAGCTACGGAAATTCCCTCACCCATTTTCGCTTCACGACGGCCACAGCGCCCCGACATCTCCCCTGCTAGAGGTGACTTAAGCGCTGCACGCGAGCTGCTAGTTTCCGCCACCCCAGAAATCCACGGTGAGTTCGGCCAACCACCATGGATCAATCGTGCCGCACATCTCACGTGCCGAGTGCATGGAAACCATCGCAGCTCCGATATCAATGGTGTCGATACCCAGTCGCGTTGCAGTGATCGGGCCGATAGTGGAGCCGCATGGCTTGTGGTTCGCAGAGACAAAATACTGCACCGGCACTTCCTGGCCAATGCGCTTGGAGGTTTCCGCTGCGATTCGGACAACCTCGGCCTGACCAACCGCCGTGGTGGCGTAGCGCTGGTTGGCATTGATCTTTACCACTGGGCCAGCATTGAGTTCCGGCTGGTGCCCCGGCTCGTGTTCGCCTGCATAGTTCGGGTGCACACCGTGTGCGCCGTCGGCCGAGAGACAGATGGAACCGCGGTAGAGCTGCTGGGTGCGTTCCAGGTCAGCGCCTGTGGCCGCTGCGATGCGGGACAGAACGTCGGCAAGCAGTGGCCCTGCAGCGCCCGTAGTGGAGGCGGACCCGACTTCCTCATGATCGAAAGCGACCATGACGGGGATGGTGGTTGACGTGCTCCAGTTTTGGCGGAGCAAGGTCTCGAAGGCGACCAGGGAGGAGTGGACGCTGAGCAGGTTGTCGAGTCGGCCAGAAGCCAGGAACTCATCGTGAGCACCGAAGGTGCGCGGCTGCTGAGTGTCGAAGGAAATGAGGTCCCAGGCGACGATGTCGTCGATAGACAGTCCCGCAGCATTAGCGATGATCTGGTGCACATCGGTGCCGAAGGTATCCAGTCCGATGATTGGTGCAGTGTGATTCTGCCTGTGGAGCTTCAACCCCTCTTCGTTAACCGCACGATTGAGGTGGATAGCCAACTGCGGGATACGCGCGACCGGACCGGTGCGAGCAAGGTGCTCATTGCCGCTTTTATCAATTACCCGACCAGCGAACTCGATTTCACGGTCGGTCCAGCTTCCCAACAACGCGCCGCCATAGACCTCTACAGCGACCTGCGCATAGCCTGCGGCGGAGGTGCGCGCGTTGGGCTTCACACGAAAACCGGGCGAATCCGTGTGGGAACCCACAATACGGAAACCGGTGAAATCGGCAGCCGGTGTCTCCGGGACAATCCAGGCAACGGCAGCGCCATCTCGACGCAGGACGTAGGCACCGGGTTCACTTGGCCACTGCTCGTGCTCGTCGACGACCGTGGCACCGGCTGCACTCAGACGGTCAACGACCTGTTGTGCCGCATGAAATGAGCTTGGCGACGCAGCCACAAAATCAATTAAATCCTCAACGTGACTGAGCGCTGCCGCCGGAACTCTGCGCGATGCCGCTTCCGAGGTATCCGCCGAATCCGGGGACTCAGGGGTGGGTGCCGAAGAAATAGCCATAACCAAACTCCTACTTCACATTTGATTCCGGATTTCATTGTATTGGAGCCCACAACTGACCGTGACCGAGCATTGAGCCGGTCCACAGTGTGATGCAGCTTTCATGTTGGGAACGGTATCCACTTAGTCACTTTTGCCCGTTTTAACTCGATATCGGGCATATTCAGACATATAGTGGCAACCGCATCAAAGAAAACCATTTGAATACAGAACCTCTCAAACCGGAGTCCCGACCGGATTCCGACCACAGAAAGGGTTTATACCGTGAGCCTTGAAAACCTGTTCCCCCGCTCTTTCACTACCAAGCGCGCCTTTTTCTCTCAGCCGCTGCGCGAGGCTCTTACCCGCGACACCAGCAGTGACGCTAACGCAGTCCACTTCGGACACCAGGTTAAGAGCGCCCGAAACGAGATCTACAGCGACATGTCCGCCCGTGACATCGTCTCTATGCTGAGCCGCTAAATCTAGCGCTTCCTCAAGTCGAATAAGACCATTGGCTCTGGCTGAGGAAATTTCAACGTCTCCGCGGCAGCTAATTCACTGCCAAAACCAGCTCCAACCTCGCCTGCATCACCATCGCCGTACCGATGTACCGCAAATGCGTGGCAGCCACCAACAACTAGCATCAATGCCAGCGTCAAGAGCATCGCAGTAATCCCCGAGTACACAAATCCGCCGGTATACGGCGTAGCAGCAATCGGGTTTGTCACAGGGAACGTCAGCAGGACCACTAGCAACGCAATACCGATATACGGCCACTGTCTGGTCAATCGGGTCCGCGCCATGGCGGCCAAACCGAACACAGACGTGACCAGCATCAACATGTAGTGGGTCCAAAGAATCGATGAGAATGTGGCTGCAATAAGCCACGCGCCCGTGATCAGAAATTCGAACCGGTAGACCGGGTTCAACCACGCAACTGCCGTGACCATCAACACCACGCCAAGCGCAATACACAGTGGAATCGTTTTCACGTGACTCGGATAATCACGAACCACTGTTACTAATAAATCAGGATTGCCTAGGTCTGTGGCTAAAGTCGACGCCAACGACTGATTCGCACCACCGACCAAGACCGACGCACCAATGTCGTCGATTCGGTCAATCCAGTCCGAAATAACCGGCATGTCAATGCGGATAAGCATCCAGATCGCCAGTACCGCCGTGGTGGCCAGCGACCAAAAGGCTGCGCGCCGTCGATAAGCGAAAAAGAGCATCACGGCGATGAGCGCATACGGAGTCAATTTAATGGATGCGACGATGCCGAGGACGATGCCCGCGAGCCAAGGACGAGTGCGCGAGGCGGCAAGCCCATAGGCGACGCCCGCGACAATCAGCGGTGTCGTCTGACCAATCCAGAACGAATTAAGAGTGGTCGGCAGGGCGAATACGCATGCGGTAACCAGCGCTGCGATACCCCAGGGCATGGTCGACCGAAACCACAGGTGGTAGGAAGCGGCGACCAGGACCACGACGGCCATTCCGGAAAGAAACAGCAACCAAGCAACCGAGGTTTCAAAGCTCATGACGTGGGATATCGCTCCCAGAGCCTTTGCGAACAAAGGGTTTTGCACAAAGGGATGCGTAAATGGCGCAGACACTTCCTGCGCCAGGCGTGGCCAGACCTCTCCGCTCATGGCGGTGAAATCAATTGGATCGGCATCATAGAGATGGGACTCAAGTCCCCTGTCCATCAGTAGCCCGCCCACCCAGAGCGACGCCCAATCGTCCGGCTGGGTGCGGCCATTCCAGGCCAGCAGCGAGGCAAGACCACCGAGCAGCGAGACCAGCATAAGAGGCCAGCTCATCACAGGCGATTGCGTCAGCGCAGGGGCCTGATTGGGTTTGCGAACCCATATTTTTCGCGAGGCCCGCGACGGAGACTCCGCAACAGCACGTTGCGACTCCGCAACCTGTGACGATGCCCCATCCTGTGACACCGGTCCTTCTGCCCGACTATGCCGTCCCACGTTCCTCCTCATCGCTGGTAAGCGCCTCTATCTAATGTAGTGATTCCAATACGGCAGTGGTTACAACCCCACAAGAACCCGCAAGGTATGACGGCTTACTTTGAACGAAGTGCCAGGTGGACAACAATTGGCGGCCATGATGGCCGGAGGGACTACCGGAACTGCGAGATAGTGCCGATGGTCGTGATCAGCTGATCGCCATCACTGTTGACAACAGCGGCTATGGGCATACGCTCCATCTCATCCGGACCGACATCGTAGCCCTGCGAGACCTCCGCCGTAATAATCTTTCCAGTCGGGCCGTCCTCAATGCGCGGATTACGAACGACCACATGAACCAGACTGAACTTCGCGGTGAAGTGAACTTCTCCGCGGTAGCTCTCCCCTTCGGCATCGCTGTTGTTATTGTCGCGGGTGAATGAGACAACACCGTCCTCAGGCTCTAGAGCACCGTTCTTAGCAGTGACTCCGCCACCCAGTGCGCCGAATACCTTCTCCAGCGCAGATACAGAAATTACTAAATCCTCGCTGGAGGGAGCCGGGGCATTCTTGCCCGGAGCATCCGAATAATTCAACGGAATATAGATTTCCTCGGCCTCATTAATAGAGCCGGCTGCCGGGTAGACGTAAATACCCCAGTTTTCACCAGCTGGGGTCTCTGGCGGGTCAACAACAATGCGGGCTTCAAAACTGCCGTCATCTGTCATCGGGGTAGCCTGACGAGCGATAGAACGCCGCATATCGACGCCCTGGTTCGGTATCGCCTCGAGAGTTCCAGCCGGCGTGACCCAGGCAATGTTGTCGTGCGGATGTTTCCGCGACGAGGACGGAGCACCTTCACTCGGCTTCCACGAGTCCGGGAACGCACTGTAGAGAACGTAAACACCATTGGGCACACCCGGAGGAATTGGAAGCGGGTAACCACCACGGTTGGCCGACGGATTGAAACCACTACCGCGAACAATAAGAACATCGCCGCGATGAACCGTGGCACCTTCAGCTGGTGTGCCGTCTTCAAAAGTGACAGTAACTTCCGGGGATTCGACATACTGCGAATCCTGCGGCTGGAAGTTCTCCGCTGGATTAATCACATTGGGAAAATTGTCCGGCACGATTGGCTTCGCGGTGTCAGCCATTGCCGGGGACGCAAACGCCGAAAGAACCATGGCGCCGGACAGCGAAACCGCAGTAGCAGCTCTGCGCGCACTTCGCTCCACCGGTCGACGCACGCCTTCTCCAACCGTGGATGATTCAGAGCTGAATGAACGGCGAGTGTTGCGAGTGTTGCGAGCACCTGCGAGATGGCGGTGGGAATTATCGAAAGTCAGGAACCTCAGACTGTGCATACAAGCAATGTACACCCCGCACATTAGGCTTCCCTAACCTATTTATTAAGGTGTGCCTTACCCACCCCCGTTTGAGACTCAACACTGAGGCCGACAGAAATAGGTCAAACCAAAAGAAAACCGCGGCCAAGCCCAATAGAGCTCGACCGCGGCTTACTTCAGCAGCTTCTGAGACAATCAACTACTCCGCGGTAATCGGCAGGTAGACGCGGCTGCCCTGATCAGCGAACTCCTGAGACTTCTCAGCCATGCCGGCCTCGATCGCTTCAACGGAGTCCAGGCCGTGTTCCTTCGCGTAGTCCTGTACATCCTTGGAAATACGCATGGAGCAGAACTTCGGACCACACATGGAACAGAAATGCGCGGTCTTTGCCGGCTCTGCAGGCAGGGTCTCATCGTGGTAATCCAGCGCAGTGTCCGGATCCAGTGCCAGTGCAAACTGGTCATGCCAACGGAACTCGAAGCGGGCCTTCGACAGCGCGTCGTCACGCTCCTGAGCGCGCGGCAGGCCCTTTGCCAGGTCAGCGGCGTGCGCGGAAATCTTGTAAGTAATCACGCCAACCTTGACGTCGTCGCGGTTCGGCAGCCCCAGGTGCTCCTTCGGCGTGACGTAGCAGAGCATGGCGGTGCCCGCCTGCGCAATGATTGCCGCACCGATAGCCGACGTGATGTGGTCATAGCCCGGCGCGATATCGGTTGCCAGCGGGCCGAGGGTGTAGAACGGAGCTTCCTCACACCACTCCTCTTCCCACTTCACGTTGTCGGCGATCTTGTGCATCGGAACGTGGCCCGGGCCTTCAATCATGACCTGACAGCCGCGGGACTTAGCAATCCTGGTCAGCTCACCGAGAGTGCGCAGCTCAGCCAGCTGAGCCTCATCGTTAGCATCGGCAATGGAGCCCGGACGCAGGCCATCACCGAGGGAGAACGTGACATCGTACTGCGCCAGAATGTCGCACAGCTCAGCGAAGCGGGTGTAGAGGAAGCTCTCCTGGTGATGCGCGAGGCACCATGCGGCCATGATTGAGCCACCGCGGGAAACAATGCCTGTCACGCGGTTGGCGGCCAGAGGCACATAGCGCAGCAGCACACCCGCGTGAACGGTCATGTAGTCCACGCCCTGTTCACACTGCTCAATGATGGTTTCGCGGTAGATTTCCCAGGTCAGCTTGGCCGGGTCACCCTTGACCTTCTCCAGCGCCTGGTAAATCGGCACCGTACCAACCGGCACCGGGGAGTTACGCAGAATCCACTCACGGGTTTCGTGAATGTCCTTACCAGTGGACAGGTCCATGATCGTGTCCGCGCCCCAACGGGTTGCCCACACCATCTTCTCCACCTCTTCAGAGATGGACGAAGTCACGGCCGAGTTGCCGATATTTGCGTTGATCTTGGTGGCAAAACGCTTGCCGATAATCATCGGCTCAGTCTCCGGGTGCTTGTGGTTCGCCGGAATCACGGCACGACCCGCAGCGACCTCTTCGCGCACAACTTCCGGATCCACATCTTCACGAGCAGCAATGAAAGCCATCTCCGGAGTGACAATTCCCGCGCGCGCCCAAGCCAGCTGGGTCTTGACCTTCGGAGCCTCCTCAGAACCCGCAACCGCTGGCACCGCCGGAGCCTTCGGCCACGAGTCACGAGTCTTAGCCAAACCCTCCTTCAGGTTCAGCTCCGGGTTTTCCTCGGTGTAGATGCCCGAGGTGTCGTACGCATCGAAGTGAGTACCGTCCGTCAGATTGATCCGACGAACTGGAATCCGCAGGTTCGCCTTACCGAAATCGTTGCTGAACGCAACCTCGTCGTAATGCTTGTTGCTGCGGTAAATCGGGCCAGTTGTAACCTCGCCCTCTTTCGGCGGAGCGGATACAGATACACGTGCGGCCATGAAGCAACACATCCCTTTCCTACGCTGGTATTACCCAGATTCAGGTTCGTCCGGTCGACGCTCGATCCCTAGCGTCCTCTCAGTGCCGGAATTTCGGTTGGCACTCCCGTGGTTTTGTAATGCGCCTCATAGTCTAACCAATCGTTCGGATTACTTCGGTCATTACACCCACGTTTGCCGCCAACGCTTAACGACGGCACGGAGAACACACTCTAAAGACGCAGGTTGTGGCCATGCAGAGGCGTTGTTTTGCGCGGCGACCGCGTTGTCCACACCCCTAAAAAGTTATCCACAGTCGGTCTATTTTTTCGGCTTCTCAGCAAGCGCAATTGTGAACGCAGTGTTATATCTTTCTCACACAAATTCTTTGGGGAGGGAAAATTGAAAAAGGCGACTACTGCCGCCCTACTGTCAGCACTTCTATGGGGAACAACGGGGACTAGTTGCGCATCGACTACGACATCCGGCAAGGATGTTCAACCTGTCGGCGACAATGCGACAACCATCACTACTGACTCGGGCGTGACGTTACCTGCGGGTGTGCTTCCACCCAACAATCCGCCGGAGCCCGGTGATGCTCCGCTTGGCCCTGATGGGCACTACAACTACGACGCACCCGAATTCGTCCTGACCAATCCGTGTGACGACCCTGAGATTATGGGGCGCTTAGACAGGCTGGGGTTCCGGGAGCAGACGTACATGGAGGGCCGAATCGAAGGCAATAAACAGATCGGCTGCGTTATCGAATCCGACGCTTCCGGCCTGCTGAGCATCTGGCATGCTGCGGTCGCTCATTCACAACTCGAACGCTACAGTGCCGAGCCTTTGGCTCATCACGAAGGGATTTTCAATTGGGTGACATTCACTCAAACAGAACCGCTAGGAAGTTCCGCCTGTATTGCTTCTGTCGAAACAGAGCAAGGGGCCCTCGGATTCGTTATCGACACAACCGGACAAGATAGCCCTGACCCACAGCACCAACTGTGTGCTCCCGTAAATAAGCTGTTAATTGATTACTTGGGGGAAGAATCATGATGCATGCCGTAATTCCAACAATCGACTCTGCAATCCAGAAGTTCACTATTACGAATGTTCTGGCAAGCGGTTCCAGATTTATGCAGCCCAACTTGGCCGGCTACTCACAGGTTCCGTCACTCCAGCTGGTGGCGACAGAACACAGTCTCGCAATTTCCGGCAGTACGGGAAGCTCTGCCGCCGTCGGATTGTCTCTGGGCAAGCAGCTCACGTGGGCGCAAACGAATCTCGCTGACTTCCGTCGCGTCATCACTGAGCACGAATCCACCATGAATCGGATCCTTCGAAGCATTAACCCATTCAATGGTGACGGTGCTTCCATTGCTGAAGTAGCGCGAACAAGCGGGGTATTTCAGCGTCGGCCAATGTTTGAAGCTGGAAGTCTCGCTTTCGCGCCAGTCACACTTTCTGCGGAACTCGGTCTCGATGCGAAGTCTCTACTATCCATGTTTTCCTCGACAAACGACGGTGCCGTAGCCGAGGCAATCGCCTACTGGAACAACTTCGCCGAAACTATGACCACGTTGGCCAGCAATCTAACCTCCATCTCATCCGGCTTGGTGTCGAGCAACAGCGGTGCTGTTTTCTCTGCTGCTGACTCAACAATGAAAGGTCTGGCCGCACGCGCAACCAGCATCGCCGCCGCATCTGAGGTCATGGCCGGACACCTTGCCGTTTTGCCGTCCGTGAAGGCGATGGCTGTCAACGCGCTATCGGCGATTGAGGCCGAGTCCAAGGCACTCCCCAACCCTGGCGCGCAGAAAGCTTTTGAACAGGCCGAGGTAGCTGCCTTTCTCTCTGGTCCGTATACCGCACAGCTACAGACCGCTATTCCTCGAATTCCTAACCTGGTTTCTGCCGATGCGGGAAGTGGTGTGACTGCCGAGGTTTCCGTTGGGGCCACAGTCGCCGGGCGTTCTGGAACTAGTCAGTTCGGTCTTTCGCCTGCGGGGATGACTGGAAGCGTGCAGGCCGCCAGCGCACCAGTTGGCGCCACCTCGACTGTTCCGGATTCTCCAACACCACAATCCATAGCCGCGAGTGCTCCCGCTCCTTCGCAGGTTCAACCGAGCACTTCGACTTTGTCGAGCCCAACAAATCCGTCTGCTACCCCTGTGCACCCCGCATCACCTAGCAGCCCAACGAGCTCCACGATCTCGCCAACTTCCCGGACCGGTACATCATCCATGGCTCAACCAAACGCGGCGAATCCAGCCATGGTCGCTCCTTCGGGAGCGAGCGCACCACTTCAACGCACTTCACCGCAAGCATCTTCACCTTACGGAGTTCACGGTAACCGACCGGCTGGCTCCCTCGGTGCAGGACGCACTGCGGGGCTCACACCAGCGGGCAATATCCCGGCACTGCCGTCTTCTGGAAACGCAAGCCCCCGTCCACCGGCCTCGGGACTTCCGACTTCAAGTCTTGGACGTATGCCAGCGCCAACAGCGGGTCGCGGGATGGGAACCGGCTTGGGTGCCGGGGTCGCTGGGTCCGCCTTGCCAAATGCCTCGAACAGCCCTGCACAGCGCGGAGGTGGATTGATGACTTCCCTAATCAGTGCTCGCAACAGTGCTATTACCGGAGCTACGGGTGCTGCTGGCGGAATCGCGGGTACCGCTGCTGGAAACCGTGGTGCAGGGACTTTCGCGGCCACCACTGCGGGCAACCGTGGCGGACTGCTCCAAAAGGACTCCGCACCGTCGGCACGCAAACTGACAAATGTGGCCACCATCAGGGATAACGATGCCGGCGCTTTCGAGCAGAACGAATACCAGAAGGAGCTTTTCGGGGATGCGCCAATCACTATCCCGGCGGTGATAGGCCACAACGTCCGAGCGTAAAGTCACCGCGTCCAAGCTGATCCTTACCCGCTCGGGCGCCACGGGGGGGATCGAACGGTGTCCGTGAATTCGTACCGCAACAACGCCTTCAACTTAGACACTTTCTCACCGGCCCTTTGGGCGGGATTGGCGTACTTTTGTTGAAGTTCTAGGCCTAAATCGTCGCTCTCCAGAAGTTGTAACTAAACCGAACGTTCGTTACAGTTACTGGAATGACAAGTACCGACCACGCCGCTTCCACGAGGGCTAATCCGTCCACTCCAGTCACCCACAGGTGGGTCTTCCTCGCTATCATCAGCGCCGGCCTACTACTCATCGGCATAGATAACTCGGTGCTCTACACTGCCCTGCCAGTTTTGCGCGAGCAGCTCCACACAACCGAGTTGGAGGGCCTGTGGATGATCAACGCCTACCCACTGGTGATCTCCGCACTCCTCCTCGGCACAGGCACTCTGGGCGACCGCATCGGTCACCGCAAGATGTTTCTTGTGGGCCTGACAATCTTTGGATTCTCTTCCCTGGCCGCGGCCTTTGCGCCGCACGCCTGGGCGCTGGTCATCGCCCGCGGCTGTCTAGGACTGGGCGCCGCGACCATGATGCCGGCCACCCTCGCACTGCTACGTGAGACCTTCCACCACCCTCGTGAACTTGCCACGGCTATTGGCATTTGGTCAGCCACAGCAACACTGGGCGCCGCCGCTGGCCCCGTCGTCGGCGGTTTCCTGTTGGAGCACTTTTGGTGGGGATCAATCTTCCTTATCAACATCCCTGTGGTAGTTTTCGCAATCATTGGCACGCTGATTTTCGCTCCACCGAATCAGCCCAACCCAGCCAAACGCTGGGACTTTCTCACTAGCCTCTACGCGATGCTGGCCATGCTGGGTCTGGTTTCGCTCATCAAGGAACTCGCTGGTCATCGCTCCTCCACCGTCATCGTCGCAGCTATCGCCTGTGGGCTAGTGGGCGCGGTACTGTTTCAGCGTCGTCAGGCACGTCTTTCCGAACCCCTCATCGACTTTTCGGTCTTCCGTTCGCCGATGTTTTCCGGTGGCGTGCTGGCAGCAGCGCTTGCCATGTTTGTCCTGGCAGGCGCCGAATTGATGACGACGCAGCGCTTCCAGATTTCCGTCGGATACACACCACTCGATGCGGGCTTGCTAGTTGCCACCGCGGCACTGGCATCCTTGCCAGTTGGTGTCATCGGCGGCATGGTGCTGCATCGAGTGGGTTTCCGCACGCTCATCACCGGCGGCTTCTTCCTCAACGCCGTCGGACTGGCAGGCATGTACTACGGCGTTTCTTCGGGCAATTTCCCGCTCATGATCGCGGGATTGATACTGCTCGGCGCGGGCGCGGGTTCTGTGATGTCGGTGTCGTCGACCGCGATTATCGGCTCAGCCCCGAGGTCAAAGGCCGGGATGGCGGCGGCGATGGAATCCGTGTCCTACGAATTTGGCACACTGATCACCGTCGCAATCACAGGCAGCCTCCTGCCCATGTTCTACGCCCTGTTCACGCCTGTCGACGCCAGCATCTCGCTCACCGATGCGCTTCACACGCCAGCGCTTAACGACGGCGCCCGCGCAGGCCTCGACAGTTCCTACCTGGCCATTTTGATTATCCTGGCTGTCGTTGCTGTCATTGCAGCGATTGCGACTGCGGTGACATTCCGCGGCAACCCGAAGGAGACTGAATATGCGCACGAGTAAGCGCACTGCCATCCTCGACACAATCGTTGAGATTATCGAGACAAGCGGTTTTTCCGAGGTCACCTACGAAAATGTCGCAACTCAATGCGGAATGAGTAAATCAGGGTTGATTTACCACTTCCCCTCCCGCGAAGACATGATTCGCAGCGTCCATGAGCACATGGCGCAGTTATGGGAGGAGGAGCTTATCGAAGCTGCAGGTGGGCCGGCAGAGGAGGTATCCCCCGCCAACCGCTTACGCGCAAACCTCCAGGTCTCGCTGGATACGGCAACGAGGGCTGAGCTACTCATGTCCATCGACTCTGCCGCCGACCCGGGGCTGCGCGAGATTTGGACACGTCTTTTGCGCCGGTGGAATCCGCCAGTAGAACGGATTGCCACCGACGAGGATGCCTGCATGGCCTACGTTGTCCAAATGATTTCCGATGGACTCTGGGCCAACGACTATCTCAACGGCAATCAGCTCACAAAAGCGCAGCGCAAAGCAATCGCCGAAGCTGCGGCAAAGCTGATTCCAGAGTCGATGGAGTAGCCAGCTCTAAACGCCCTTGCGCTGAACGTCCTTGAGCTCGGAGTCACTGGCCAGGCCGTAGTTAGCACCCTCATAGACGGCCTTTGCTCGACTCGTTCCGTCGAGCACATACTCGCTAAAGGACAACACCATCGAGCCGAGCACATTCTTGGACGGATCATCCAGGTAGGTGCCGTGGTAGGAACCGGTGACTACCGCTTCCCAGGCAGGCCCTGCAGCATCGCGGTAACCACGTCGATCGGCATCAAAAGGAACGATGTCCTCGTGCTCAGCAATGGCCACCAGGCTCGGAATCTCCGGCGGGGTGGAGATCAGCCCAGCGTCGGAAGGCCCTGGGTTGATGGCGACCAGACCGCGGGTGACCATATCGATACCCGCAGACTGGAAGGCCTTATCCATCCTGTTGTTCAGGAAGATTGCGGAGCCACCACCTGCAGAGTGCCCGACCAGCATCGTGCGGGAGAAATCAATCTTGCCTGCAAGCGGCGTAGACTCGTCCCCGTTGGCAGCTGCAGCCACAGATGCTGCCAGCACCATCTGCGGCGCGAACCAGTTGGTGAAATTGTAGCCAAGAGCCACGACATATCCATGGCTTGCGTAGAGTCGCGCATGCGCGTCGTACATACCTGGCTCAGTACCAATACCAGGGCTTAGAACAATCAGCGGCGCAGACTCCATGGAATCAATATCTGCCGGATAGATAAGCTGCGCGCCAACCGGGGAGCCATTGGCTGATTCTGGCAATACGTCGTAGCAGCTGGTGTCGTCGTGGACACCGTGGAGGTCCCGCAGTACGCGGTTGTAGATGGTGTAGATGACACCATCACATGGCAGTGCTTCGCGGGTTGCGGCAACTGGATGGGAGCCCATCGCTCCGAACTCCTTGCGCAGCTGCCCTGCCTCTGGGGCGAACGGCTCGGTGATATGGCCGCTTTCACCACCGGAGATGACGCGATTCACGCCACCCATGACATCCACCAGACCACCGCCAATTTTGTCCACGGTTTCCGAGTTCTGATAGTCAATAGCGCTTTCACGTGCAGTGATGTCCGGTAGCTGCCCAATGCCCGGCGCTGCCTGTGCTGGCACTTGCCCGCCGAGAACTACGCCGGCTGCGAGCGAGAGAGCAACCGCCTTCGAGAACGTACGCCCCCGCCCTCGGCGGGATGCCGACACGGTTTTTCCGGCGGCACTTAGTGAACCAATCATCGTTTTCCTTAACCCTTGCCAAAAACCTTGGAATACAAATCTACCTAATGCGTAAAGACGTACGTAAAGGCAGAAAGAACCTCCCCCATATTTCACCCCTCAAGCAATCATCCAGAGCACTGTAAATGTTAACTCTCGCCCAAAATTAACACCTCCACCCCCATTTCCTACCCCCTTTCCAAGGTTGCGCAAATTCAGAAAACCCACCTCACCACCGTTACCCACATATTTTTATTACCTTTTTCCACAAACACCTCCGCCGCGTTCCCACCAGCGCATACCTTATTGACACCAAGGAGAAAGCGGTCATGCCCACACTCCCTGTTAACCAACAACCAGGTGCGCATGGTCCTTAATGAAACCCCGAACAGAAAAGAACTCCCACAATGAGAATCGGCATCCCTTTAGAACCCGATCCCCAGCAAACAATTGTGGCTGCGACCCCGGAGACCGTCGGCAAGCTTGTCAAGCTTGGCTACGACGTCGCCGTGCAGGCTGACGCCGGTCTGGCCGCAAAGTTCACCAACGCGGACTACGAATCCGCCGGTGCCACCATTGTCGACGAGTCTGTCTGGCACAGCGATATCGTCGTAACGCTCGACACTCCACCGGAACAGTTCCGTGCACTGCTTAACGACGGTGCCATGCTGATTAGCCACCTTGCGCCAGGCCGTAACGAAGAACTGGTCGAAGAGCTCGCGCAGCGCAACATCACTGCCCTTGCCATGGACGCGGTTCCCCGTATCTCCAGGGCACAGTCGATGGATGTGCTGTCGTCGATGGCCAACATCGGCGGCTACCGCGCAGTAGTCGAAGCGGCTTCTGCGTATGGTCGCCTTTTCACAGGTCAGGTGACTGCCGCAGGAAAGATGCCGCCAGCTACCGTCTACGTCATCGGCGCTGGTGTCGGCGGCCTTGCGGCGATTGGTACGGCCAACTCGATGGGCGCGATTGTCAAGGCAACGGACCTGCGCCCTGAAGCCGGTGAACAGGTCGAATCGATGGGTGCAGAGTTCATCCCGATTCCGGCCGCCACGGAGAAGTCCGAAGATGGCTACGCCAAGGAAATGACCAACGATCAGGCTGCCGCTGCCGCGAAGCTCTACTCCGAGCAGTCCGCCCAGGCTGACATTGTCATTACCACCGCGAACATCCCGGGCCGTCGCTCTCCACTGCTGCTGACTGCTGCCGATGTTGCAGCTATGAAGCCGGGCAGCGTCATCGTCGACATGGCTGCCGCCGGTGGCGGTAACTGCGAGATGACAGTTCCAGGCAAGACCATTGTCACTGACAACGGTGTGACCATCATCGGCTACACCGACCTTGCAGGACGTCTGCCCGCGCAGGCATCGTCGCTGTACGGTCAGAACAT
Organism: Corynebacterium sp. HMSC076C10; assembly: GCF_001812455.1. Taxonomy (NCBI): domain Bacteria; kingdom Bacillati; phylum Actinomycetota; class Actinomycetes; order Mycobacteriales; family Corynebacteriaceae; genus Corynebacterium; species Corynebacterium sp. HMSC076C10. The sequence goes on along the minus strand of NZ_KV809154.1, from coordinate 101,453 downwards.
TTTCAACCTGTTCAAGCTGATTACGCCAGAAAAGGATGGCTCTCCAGTTCTCAACCTCGAGGACGAGATTATCCGTGGCATTACGGTGACAAAGGCTCGCCCACAGAATGGCGGCGGCGCTACCGGAGCTGAGATTCTCTGGCCACCACCGCCAATCAAGGTCGCTGTTACCCCTGCTGCCCCACTGCAGGAGCAGCAGGCTCACCAGGCCGCATTAGAAGAGAATGCGCCAGAGAAGGTCTCTTTCATGGGATCGGGCCTGGGCTCGAAGATTGCTCTGGGCCTGACGGCACTGCTGGCAATTGTGGTTATGCTTAGCGCACCGCACAGCGTAAGCGCCAACTTTATGGTTCTCACCTTGGCTATCGTGCTTGGCTTCTACGTGATCTCCGCGGTCACGCCGCGCCTGCACACACCGCTGATGTCTGAGACTAACGCGATTTCCGGCATTGTTCTGGTGGGTGCGATTCTCCAGGTGGGAAGCTCCAACCTGTTAGTTTCCGGTCTCGCGTTCGCGGCCATCGTGGTCAGCTCCATCAATATCTTCGGCGGTTTCGCCGTCACCGACCGCATGCTTGGCATGTTCGTGAAAGAGGAGGCATAAAGTCTAATGGCTAGCATTGATACCGCTTCGCTTCTGGACTGGACCTACCGCCTGTCCAACGTCGGCTACATTGTCGCCGCTGTCCTGTTCCTCGCTGCCCTCTCGGGCCTGTCCAAGCCGGAGACCGCTCGCCGCGGAAACGCCTTCGGTATTGCCGGCATGGCTGTCGCCGTTGTCATTGCCATCTTTCAGGCACTCGTCACCGCTGACACCAAGCCGGATACTCACTTCTCCCCGCTGATTACCCTGATTCTCATCGCTGTCGCTATCGGCATCGGTGGTGTCATCGGTATCACCCGCGCACGCAGCGTTGCCATGACTGGTATGCCGCAGCTGATTGCACTGTTCAACGGTCTGGTTGGACTCGGCGCTATCTTCATCGGCTTCAACTCGTACATCTTCGCCGAAGATGTTGACACCGATGCCCTGAAGTTCCACTTCGGCGAGGTCTACATCGGCGTCTTCATCGGCGCTGTGACCTTCACTGGTTCCATCGTCGCTGGCCTGAAGCTGTCTGAGAAGATCAAGGGCTCTCCACTGCTGCTGCCGGGCCGCAATGCTCTGAACATTGGCATCCTGGTGGTCACTCTGGTTCTCCTGGCTGTCTTCATCGCAACCGGCACCGAGGGCGATGCCATCGCATGGACATGCATGGTTGCTGTTACTGCTTTGGGCCTGTTCTTGGGCTGGCACCTGGTCATCGCCATCGGTGGCGGCGACATGCCGGTTGTCGTGTCCATCATGAACTCGTACTCCGGTTGGGCAGCTGCTTTCACCGGTCTCATGCTTGGCAACCCGCTGCTCATCATCACCGGTGCGCTGGTTGGCTCCTCCGGCGCCTACCTGTCGTACATCATGTGTGAGGCCATGAACCGCTCCTTTGCCAACGTTATTCTGGGCGGCTTTGGCTCCGAGGCTTCGTCGGGAAGCGCCGTGGAAGGCTCCCACACCGAGGTCAGCCACGAGGACACCTCCGAGATTCTGCGTGATGCCGACAAGATCCTCATCGCTCCGGGTTACGGTATGGCTGTGGCACAGGCTCAGTACGCTGTTGCTGACCTGGTCCGTAATCTGCGTGAGGCCGGCAAGGAAGTGGTCTTCGGTATCCACCCAGTCGCTGGCCGCCTGCCGGGTCACATGAACGTGCTGCTGGCTGAGGCCAAGGTTCCCTACGACATCGTGCTGGAGCTGGACGAGGTCAACGATGACTTCGCCGATGTGGATGTCACCCTGGTCATCGGCGCCAATGACACCGTCAACCCGATGGCAGAGCAGCCGGGCTCCCCTATTGCGGGTATGCCGGTGCTGAAAGTGTGGGAATCTGAGCGCGTGATTGTTCTCAAGCGTTCGATGGGTTCGGGTTATTCGGGCGTGCAGAACCCGTTGTTCTTCAACGAAAACACCGACATGCTTATCGGCGATGCGAAGGCCAGCGTCGACTCCCTGAACCGAATTCTCGCGGATTCGAAGGTCAACGCTTAACCCCGAAGTAAGCAACGCCGTACAAACCGGAGCCTAGGCAATTAGTTCCTAGGCTTCGCCACGGGCTGCATCACGAACCATGGTGATGTGCTCAATGCCGGCTTCCATGAAGGTCTCCCCGACCTCATGGAAGCCGGCTTTTGCGTACACAGCCTTCGCCTGCGTCTGGGCATGCAGAATCAGCCCGGTATCCGGGTGGTCAGCGATGACCTGCTGCAGCAGTTTGGAAGACAACCCCTTACCCCGATTCGCAGCATCGACGACAACGCGGCCGATGGTGCGCGGGTAGCTCGACGAGTACTCATCGAGCGTGTCAATCACACGCAAGTACGCAATTATCTTGCGGGAGTCCTTGCCGTTGCGGATGAAATAGTGCTCTGCGGTATCTTCCAGGTCGCGCCAATCCATTTCCGGCTCCTCACAGGACTGCTCAAGATAGAACACATCGGTGCGCAGTGCCGAGATGGCATACACATCGGTCGTACTGAGTTGGGAAAAGGAGGCGTGTTCAATCATGGTGGCTGATTTTACTGCGAAGAGCCGTGTGACGCTGATAGCTGGCAAACGTAGTGGCGCACCATCGCGCAGGATGACGCCGCAGACCTATGCCGCCCGCACCCGGCGGAATTTTACCTTCGCGCCGGGCACCAATTGTCCAGCTCTCGACAATGACGGCTCCGTCAGCACACCAATGACCGGATATCCACCCGTCGCCGGATGATCAGGACCGAAAATAATCGGCTGCCCCGATGCGGGCACTTGTATCGCACCGGGAACCATTCCCTCGCTTGCCAACTCATGGGTGACCTGGCGCTCAAGAGTAGTCCCACTCAGCCGAAGTCCGACGCGGTTGGCCTCTTGCGTCACGGTCCATGTCTCGTGAAAGAAATCACTGACACTTTCCGACGTAAACCAGTCCGCCCGAGGGCCAGGAACAACATCAAGGCGCACAGCCTCGCTCGACCAATGAGGTGCGGGATAAATTGCGATTGACGACCCCGTCGAATACTCCGGGTCGCCGACCTGCAAGACCTGACCAGCCTGCAAAGGCTCTGGGCCGAGTTTGCCGAGCGTATCGTATGACCGCGAGCCCAGCACTTCCGCGACATCGATGCCCCCTCGAATCGCGACGTACCCGCGAAGACCGGCATCGAAGGTACCAAGCCGCACAATTGCCTTCGCCCCGACCACAATTCGGCTATTCATCGAGGTCTTGATGACCTTGCCATCCTGCTCGACAGTCACCTCACCGTGAGCTCCCGCAAAGGAGATGATTGCTCCCTCCGCTACTTGGAACTCCAACCCGCCGACGACGCACTCAAGCACCGCCAGGCTTTCTTCGTTGACAACCATCCGGTTAGCAGCCGCCGCGGACTCGCGGTCGAACGCACCGGAGGTACTCACGCCCAGGCTGCCTTGCCCTGCACGGCCCAAATCCTGAATCGTCGTCAATATACCGGGTCGAATAATCTCGATAGAATTCTTCATCTCTTCCGCACCCTTTTCTACGCCACACTCACCGTAGAAGTCGCTTCAAATTGCACCTCAGCCCCGGGCTCAAGCAGCGCCGGATTGGGCCGATTTAAGTCCCACATCTCCACATCTGTATGCCCCAAGAGCTGCCAGCCCCCGGGCGAATCGATGGGATACACGCCTGCGAATTGGCCTGCAAGTCCGACAGAGCCCTTGGGAACTCGAGTGCGCGGCGTCGCAAGGCGGGGAATATCAAGCGGCTCTGGCCATCCCTGACCGCTCCCACGCACCATGTAATAAAAGCCCGGTGCGAATCCACCGAACGCGGCCATCCAAGGGCGCTCGCAGTGCCAATCAATTAACGCTTGAGGGCTCATCCCAAGGCGTTGTGCCAAGGGCTCAAGGTCCGCGCCGTCATAGTGAACAGGAATCGTCACTGTCTTTCGCTTGTCGACGGTCTGCCTCTGCGTATTGTTGCCCCGCAGCGCAGTTTCGACTGCGCCAAGGTAACGACGAGCCGGTCCGCGAAAGCGAAGTAGGAGCGTTTGGGCTGCAGGTACCCTGTCAACGAGTCCCTCGATCTCGGCCGCGGCAGAGTGTGCACGAAGTACCTTCGCCAACGGATTGGCCGATGATGAATAGTCGATAAGCAGCGCATTTGTTCCCATAGGGCGAATCTCGGCCATGGCGGTGCTGATCCTTTCTTTCTTGCGAGGTTGAAAAACTGCGGTCGATAAGACCGGTGTGCGAGTCCGCGCTATACGTGGGCAGCGACGGTGACTCCGGCGTCGACGAGCCCTTGGCGAATCATACGGGAGAGTTCGACCGCGCCAGGGGTGTCTCCGTGCAAACAAATAGAGTCAGCCTGCACAGTCAACGGTGAACCGTCGTAGGCGGCGATTGGTTCCCCACTAGCCATTGCAATGACGCGTTTGATGACGGCATCGGGTTCTACAATGACCGAGCCCTCGAGTGCTCGGGACACCAGAGTTCCGTCGGAGTTGTATGCGCGGTCCGCAAAAGCTTCCCGAATCACAGGGAGGTCCGCGTCGAGGCTGAGCCGTTCGATGACCGACCCCGGCTGCGCCATAATGGCAAGCCCATCTCCGCAGGTGGAGCGAGCGAGCAGGAGCGCCTCCACCACTGCAGCGGCCTGATTTTCATCCACTGCGATGCGGTTATAGAGGGCACCGTGGGGCTTGACGTAGGAAACTTCGGTACCCGCCGCCCGTGCACATGCCGAAAGGGCACCAACCTGGTAGACAGTTTCGGCTCGCAATTCTCGATGCGAGTAATCCATGCGACGTCGTCCGAATCCGGCGAGATCGCGGTAGGCGACGTGCGCGCCGATGCGAATTCCGCGCGCAGCAGCTGCCTCACAGGTCTCCATCATGACGCTAGCGTCACCCGCGTGATACCCGCAGGCAATATTGGCACTGGTCACAATGTTCAGCAGAGCGATATCATCACCCATCTTCCACGAGCCGAACGCTTCCCCAAGGTCAGAGTTGAGATCGATAGTGGCGCCCATAAACGTCACCGCTCCTTCCAAGTAATAATGCTGGTCTTTGTACCGTTGTTATGTTGGTTCTCATCTGAGCTGTGCGAGAAACCGGGGGGGGATTAGCCGAGCATTTCAAACACACCGCCGAATGAGCGCCACGCCAAGAACCAGGCGACTGCGACACCCAAGATTCCGATAGCCGCCAACCACTTCGGGTACTTGTAACCATTCATGAGATCCGCACGGAACAGCGCGATGTAAATCAGCACAGTAACGCCAATTGGAAGAACCAAACCATTGAAGGCTCCGGCGAAAACCAACAGCGTCGCTGGAGCCGTACCGATGAGACCGAAGAGCAGCGTGGAGATTGCAATTAGGACAATGGTGATCGTGTTTTGAGTCTTGGCTCCAGCACCCGAGGAACGAGTCAGAAATGTTGCTGAGGTGTAGCTGGCACCCACAATCGACGAGATTCCCGCAGCCCACAGGACAACGCCAAAGAAGCGCATACCCCAATCTCCTGCCGCAGCTTGGAATGCCTCTGCAGCGGGGTTTCCATCCGTATTGAGGACCACGCCACCCGCAACCACTCCCAAGACAGCTAGGAAAAGGAGGAAACGCATGATGGCTGTGACGATGATGCTCGTAACAGATGAGCGAGTGGTCTGTGCGAGGTTCTCTACACCGCCGGCGCCAGCATCAAGCATGCGGTGAGCGCCAGCGTAAGTAATGTACCCGCCAACAGTGCCACCGACGAGCGTGATGATTGCCAACAAGTCAATCGTGTCGGGCATGACCGTGTTCTTCAGTGCTTCCCCTACTGGCGGGTTAGAACTGAACGCCACAATTCCAGTGACCAGAATCATCACGACACCGAGCACAACGAGTGCCTTGTCCAGCGCCATACCCGCCCGCCGGGAGAGGAAGAAGCCAATGGCGAGGATTGCAGTAACAATGCCGCCAATCTTTGCGTCCACGCCCAACATCGCGTTCGCACCAAGTCCAGCACCGCCGACGTTGCCAATATTGAAGACCACACCACCGATGACAATGAGAATTGACATTAACCAGCCCAGCCCCGGAAGCACGGCGTTGCCGAGCTCCTGCGCGCGGCGTCCAGAGACAGCAATCACTCGCCACACGTTGAGCTGAATCGCGATATCAAGAAGCACCGAGATCACAATGGCAAAGGCGAAAGCCGCGCCAAGCTTGGCCGTAAAGGTTGCGGTCTGGGTGAGGAAGCCCGGCCCGATAGCACTGGTCGCCATCAGGAATACGGCGCCGAGGAGTGCCGTTCGCCGCGCCTTATGGGCAGATGTTGAAGCGTCCATAGCGTAAGGCCTTTCCCTACAAGTCTGACGATTCCCACGTTGAAAGATTCCTACGTTGAAGATCGCCTGCACAGAGATTGTTGAACAATGTCTCGTATGTTAATTGGTGATGGCCGCCACACAAAAGTGCTTTAGTAGTCTGTATTACATGACTACCCCCGGAAACATCCTCGACGATCAGACCCACACGTCCTCTGGGGAAAAACAACAAGACGTTTCAGTAGCGGATGTCACCGCAACTGTCCTGCGCCGAGAGATTCTCGCCGGAAAGCACTACAGTGGCGAGCAGCTCCGTGAAACCCAACTTGCTGCGCGACTGCAGGTCAGTCGCAACACCATCCGACAGGTCTACCGCAAGCTGGAATCTGAGGGGCTACTTACTCACATCCCTCATCACGGCGTGTTTATCGCTTCCTTCGACAAACAACGCATCCGCGAACTGTATGCCTTTCGCCATGTCGTCGAATGCGGAACACTGCGATCGCTAAGCAAGAGCCAGGCAAAGCTCCTCGGCGAAGAGATTCTTTCTATTTGTGGTTCACAGTCATCATTGAACCTTCCCGAACGGAATAATGCCTTTCACCTCGCCATCGTCAGAGCTTCCGGGTCCCCCGACCTGTTAGCCACCGCCGAATCAATTCAGGCCCAACTCCGTCTTTGCTTCCTCTCCTACCCCCAAAGCATCGAACTCCATGCCCGATACGCCGATCGCCACATCAGTATCGCCAAAGTTCTCATCGAGGACACCCCAAACCACGCCGCCGACCTCCTCAGCGCCTACCTCAATGAGTCGTTCAGTGCCGTCACCGCTGCCCTCCCGCTTGCCGACCGTTGATAATTAGCTGCTAGGACTAAAGTGATGGACATGGCAGCAAATTCAGGCAACGCATACGCAATGACCATTCCGGAGTTCGGCCCCGCTGACATTTTCACCAGGACACTTATCGATCATGCTCAGCCCGGTCCCGGCGAAATCCTGGTCAAAACCACAGCCATCGGCGCGAATCCGCTGGATTACAAGATGCGCGATGGCTCTTCCGGTCTGTGCGCAAAGTTCACCCCTCCCGCCGTCCTCGGACGCGAAGCCGCGGGTGAAGTCGTTGCCGTCGGCGAAGGTGTGGACAACTTCGTCCCCGGCGACCGAGTCTTCGGCATGCGCGGCTTAGACGACTTCCGCGGCACCTACGCAACGCACAACGTCTTCCCCGCCGACGGTGTGGTTCGAACACCCGATTCGCTTGACGACGTTACCGCTGCGGGCCTTGCCCTAGTGGGAATCACGGCGACCGTGGCTGTCGATCAGCTAGCAAAGGTGAAAGGCGGTGACACTGTACTCATTCATGGTGCCGGTGGTGGCGTGGGCCAGCTGATGACGCAGCTGGCGGTTGCCCGTGGCGCAACTGTGTTGGCGAGTGCGTCTTCACGCCATCATGAAAAACTTGTGGGCTTTGGCGCGCAGCATATTGATTACACAGCGGAAGATGTATTCGAGGTTGTGCGACAGCAGTTCCCCGAGGGCGTAGATGTTGTGCTCGATGGCGTGTACTTCGACACTTTCCTCCCCTCGCTGGATGTGTTGGCATCGGATGGTCGGATTGTGGCGCTGCCTTCACTGGCCGACCTGGCACCGGCGAGGGAACGTGGCATTGAGGCACACATTCCGGCTATTTCGAATGACACGACTATTTATGCCGACCTGGCCGACCGCGTGGTTGCCGGTGAGATTTCACTTCCTATCGGACTGACTAAGAATCTCACCGAGGTCGCGGAAGTCCACCGAGTATTGGAAGACGGGCACGCTGACGGCAAGATTGTGATGACCGTCGAGTAAACCAGGTGCGTTACTACAGCTCGCGACGAGCGTTCTGATACGTCTTCGTCAGCGAGCACCACAGCGCGTCGGCATCAGAGATGGCTTCCACCAGCTCCCGGTTGGTCATAGTTTCGCGCTGCTCGCGCAGTCGGTTGTTTAGCTTCCGAGCACGAGAGAGCTCACCGCGTAGCTCGATGAGCTCCGGCGTAGCCTCACCGGAGGCAAATACATCCTTGTAGATGGTGCCGACGCCCATTGTGGTGTTCACGTTGTCCCAGGCAGTAAGGATTGCGGTGAGCTGGTACTCGGTGTCCATGGCAATCTGCTGCAGCTCCGCGTGATTACGCTCGGCGAGCTCGTGCGCCTCAGCACTGCGGCGCACGCCGGCCCAAGCCTGGTATGCGATGAGGATTGCAAGCACCAAACCCGCCACTGGCAATGCATATTGCAGAATCCACAGCGTGACACCGAAGAGCTGAATAATCAGGCCGAAGAAGAAAAATACGACAATGACCGTCACGCACCCGTTGTCGGAGCCTGAACGTTTACTCACCGCGGCGTCACCTCCGCCGCAGCATTCAAAATCGCATCGGCCCCCAGGTGGCTGGCGTAGCCAAGTCCGATGGCTGCTGCCAGAAGGAGTATTGCCAGCAGCGTATAGACGATTGCCTCTTTGACGGTGCTAGTGACCGCAATGCGCTGCTCTTCGTAGTCAACCAGAGCCCGCATGTCTTTGGTCGAGGCATTCAAGCGACGTTCGAGGTCAACCATGTGTTCCTGCTGCTCGGCGCGTGAGATAGCGATGGCATTCAATGGCACATCAACGCTCTCAACACTGGCATATGCCTGCCGACGAGCACTCTTCACGCTGTCGAACGACACTGACGGTGCGGGTGGCACTTTCGTCGGCCCAGTGAGATTCCGCGACACCTTATAGTAAGAGCGCGCTGCGGCTCTCGTCAGTTGGTTGTTGGAGTCGCCTTGATTGCCCATAGTGCCGAGTCTGCCACATGAATTTTCTTTGGCTCGTTATCGCCCACCTCATCGATGATGGCGAAGACATGCATACCTGCATATGGTGCGGCTTCGGCTCGGAGCACGGTCCCCGGGCCTACCCCTGATGTAGCCAAATAGCGCAGCAATTCAGGATCGGAGTCGTTAATACGATCGACTACCACCATCGCGCCAGCTTCGATATCCGTCAGGTCAGTGCGCACTGCGCTGGCGATGGTACCGCTGGCGCTGGGAATTGGATCGCCATGCGGATCGCGCTCAGGGAATCCCAGCATTGCATCAATGCGACTAATGAAATCATCCGAGACCGCATGCTCAAGCTTTTCAGCTTCCTCGTGAACTTCATCCCAGGTGTATCCCAGAGTCGAGACCAAGAAGCTTTCAATAAGCCGGTGGCGACGCACCATGATCAGCGCAATGTCTCGCCCACGGTCCGACAGGCTAATGCCCCGGTACGGCTCGTGGTTGACAAGGCCACGTGCAGCTAGCTTCTTCACAGCCTCACTGGCGGTGGGCTTCTTTTCGCCCATCCGCTCAGCGACGTCGCCAAGTGCCACTTTTCCACCGGTGCGCTCGTGCAAATCCCAAATGACCTTGAGGTAGTCCTGGGTCTTTGCTGGTAAATCCTCCACGTGCATTCTTTAGACTTTAGCGTTATTGCGTGTTGCCGCAATCTTGAGGGGGACATAGAAACAACCGGCGCACACGCCAATGCAGCCACCAACTGACAGATTCGCCGCCACCGCAATGAATAGCCCCACCAGGCCAATCGCGATACCCATCAATGGCGCTAACACGAATAGCAAACGGGTATCGTTCACTACCCCAACCAGCGCAGCTGCCGGGGCAGCCAACAGCGCGATGGATAGAATCGTGCCGACAGCCGGAATCAGCGCCACCAGAGTCAACACAATCAACCCGCTGATGACCAACTGTGCTTTTCTCCGCGAATGCGCGACCCCGAAAGACTCCGGGTCGAACGTGAAGTAAATCAGCTGGCGCCACCGAGCCACCAGCACCAACGCCACCAGCAGCAGGAGCCCACCCGACAGCGCAATATCAATCTTGTTCACGTTGAGTACGCTGCCGACCAGGAAACTCTCAACCTTCACCGGCAACGGGGCGAACCACTTGTTCAGGAAGTAGCCCAGCGCGAACCCGAATGTCAGCACAATTCCCGCCGCCGAGGACGTCGTCCCCACCTTCGACAGACCGAACAGGGCCCCAATCGGAATGCACATCAGAAATGCCCCGATAAAGAGGAACACCGAAATCCACGAGTGGCTCAGACCGAGCGCTGCCGCGATAACAACGCCCACCACCGCACCGGGAAAAGTCGCATGTGTAATCGCTTCTGCGAAGAACACTTGTTTGCCCAGCACCGCGAGTACCCCCACTACTCCAGCCAGGGCTCCTACCAGTATCAGTTCGATAATTGGCAAAATCAGGATGCTAGACACGGTCGCCTCCCATCACGGCGCGCAGTCCCAGTGCCACGAAATACAGTCCCACCGAGGTCAGCGCGACGACTGCCTGAGGCGACACCGGCCCCAAGGGCACCAATGCCAAACCAACGATTCCGCTGAGGCAGCCCACTGCAATCGCAATCGGCACCATCACATGCACTCGGCGAGTCAGCAATCTCGCCGCCGCTCCCGGCACGACCAGATATCCGACTACCAGCAGCACGCCCACTGCGCTTGCCGACGACACCACCACCGCAGCAATCGCCGCGTTAATGGTGAGGTCGATGCCCCACACATTGACGCCTGCGGCTTTGGCACCGAAGCGATCAAAGGCAACAAACACCTGCTGGCGCCAGGTCACTGCGATAAGAACCAAGGCGATGGCGCAGACAATCAGGGCGCTGGTGAGACGGGAGTCGGTGACTTCCAGCAGTCGCCCGAACATGAGCGCTTCCAGCTGTCCTGACTGGTCACCTTTCTTCAGCGAGAGAATCACACCAATGGAAAAGAAGCTGGTCAGTACAACTGCCACTCCGGCTTCCGACATGTGCGAGCGCGATACCAAGGTCAGTGCTACTGCCACTACCACCGCAAATGCCGCGGCCACCGGGATAATCATGTCGATGCCGCCGAATACGGCACCGGCCACAATTCCGGGAAAAATCGAATGCACCATGGCCTCGGCATTGAACTCGAGACCACGAAGGTTCACGATGACACCGACCAGGCCAGAGACCGCCCCGAGGGCAATCAGCAGCACTAGTGGCCTGAACATGAAAGGCGCGATCCCAAGCGCATTCGCAAGCTCAGTCCACATAGGCTGGCACCAACTTCGAGGTCGCACCAAAAGTCGGCTGCTCTGCCACGATCAATGTGTTTTCGCAGGTCTCCTCAGCAAGCACGAGATCATGGGTGGCCGCGATAATTGCCGTGCCATTTTCCTTCAGTTCGTTGAGGAGATTCAGCAGCATGGCCCGATTTTCAGTGTCGAGGCCGTTGAACGGCTCGTCGAGAAGCACAAGTTGCGGACGTGCGACGATGGCGCGCGCCAACAGGACGCGTTGCTGCTGACCACCGGAGAGATTGCCGAAACGATCAAAGGCGCGGTCGGCAAGTCCGACTTTGGCTAGCGCTGCGTGGATGCGTTCTTTGCGGTGTCCAAGCGGTTGGAAGGGGCGCAGTTCGCGCAGAACTCCCATGGCGACGACATCGAAAGCCGTGACCGGAAAAGTGCGATCGAGGTCTGCCGACTGCGGGACGTAGGACACGATCTTCGCGCTATTGTGCATCTCACCAGCGAGGAGACGAGTCCCGCCCAAGATTCCGCGCAGCACGGTCGTTTTTCCAGAGCCATTGGCGCCGATGAGTGCAAGCCCGGTGCCCGGCGCGACGCTGGCGGTGATGTGGCTGACGATGGGTACCGCCGTGTAGCCGAATGAGGCATCGCGGAGCGTGACTATGGGATCGGCAGACATGGGGTTGGCTAAGTGGTTGAGGCTCACTTGATGCCCTCTGGCAGGGGTGCGACGGTTCCGTCCCATGCCGTCACGACCTGAGTGACGTTGTGGATGATTGAACCAATGTAGGTCTCGCCGTCACTTCCGGCCGGACCGAGCGAGTCGCCGTAGAGTGCGTCCTCACCAACGATGGCCTTGACACCCGCGGCCTTGGCAATCGCCTCAATTGACTTCGAGTTGTTCGAGTTTTCCGCAAACAGCGCGGTTGCACCCGAGTCCTTCACGGTCTTTGCCGCCTCGGCGATATGCGCGGCCGTGGCATCCTGCTGCTCGTTGAAATCAGACAGCGCTGCGCCGATGAAGTTGATATTGAACTCGTGGGAGAAGTATCCAAAGGCGTCGTGGCTGGTAAACAGTACAGGGTCCGACACAGTGGCGATGGACTTATTTGCCCACTCATCCAGCTGATCCAGTTTCTCCTGGTAGGCCGCAACGTGGTCGGCGATGGTGGACTTCAGCTCATTGTCGCCACGTTCCTCAGCGACCTGTTCCAGGGCGTAGCCGATGTTGGCAACCTGAATCTTGGCGTTCTTCGGCGAGGTCCATACATGCGGATCGAAGCGGAATTCCGCCTCCTCACCGGGTTCTTCCGGCGGGAATGGCCATGGGGAGACATCAATCTTTTCCACGCCTCGGTCAATGGTGTAGTTACCATTCTTCGCCTTCTCTGGTGGCAGCGGCTTGGTTTTGTCCATATCCTTGGCCGCCTTCATGGCATCTACGTCACCTGCAGTGAGAACGCCACTGGTCACTGCCATCGTTCCGGAAAAGCCCGAGGACTCAATCGCCTGGTCCAGGAAGTGCTCCAGATCGACTCCGTTGACGAACAAGAGATCCGCGTTACCAGTCTTGCTCAGCTGCTCATGGGTCATTTCCAACTCATGAGCCGTTGCATTCGGCGCCAACAGGCAGGTCAAATCAACTTCATCGATGTCCAGCTGCTTCACGTAATCACAAATCTGCGTCGTGGAAGCCACGACGTTGATTGGGTTCTCGCCGCTGGCTCCCTCACTGCTATCGCCACACGCTGCAAGGCCAGCGCCCGCTAGCAAAATCGAAAGACCCGCACACATGGACTTGGCTGATCGCGAAAGTTTTCCGGAAATTGTCATGTTGGTGTCCGCTCTTGATTGTTTGTTCCTGCTTTACGACGGCTACGCTGACCGGCCGCTTCAGTAAATCGGGTCACCTTAGGGGCGGTTGGGGCGCACTTCGCCGTTCATCTATCACGTGTGAGAGTAAACCCAACGACAGTGATTTTCAACCTAGTGAACTTAAGTGTTTTCGGTATGACATTTTTTAAGGATAAACATTGAACAAACCCTATCCGCAGGCCGTCACGCCACAGCGCCAACCTTCACGCCACAACATCAGCCATGATGGAGACATGGAAGCGAAGATTTATCACAACCCCCGCTGCTCAAAGTCCCGCCAGGCTCTCGTCGTATTACGCGAAGCCGGAATCGAGCCGGAAATCATCAAGTACCTAGACACTCCTCCAACCAAGGCCGAGCTGCGCTCGCTAATCGAGGCGGCAGGCCTGAACGTCATCGATGCCGTGCGCACCAAGGAAGCGGAGTTCAAGGAGCTGGGACTCTCCAAGAACTCCAGCGACGAGGAACTTCTGGACGCAATGGTCGCGCACCCACGCCTGATCGAGCGCCCGTTTGTCGCCACCAATAAGGGGGTAAGGATGGCGCGCCCCACCGAGGCTATTAACGACATTCTCTAACCAATGACATGCGTTAATCGCCTTTACATCAACCCCCTCCAAAGACCTCCACGACCGGGAGGTTAACAACCCATTAACAGGGGCTGAAGTCACTGTAAACTCACCGCTGAAACGATAAAGCTCTCCGCCTGTCGCCCTAGCCACCCGCACAGGTTGCGCTAGAGGCAACGGCGGCCTTCAGCGAAAGGACTCTCATTATGAGCAGTCAGAGGCTCGGCTGGCTCAGCGCCCCCGGCCCAGCAGCTCCCCTTCCCGAGGAAAAGATTGCCCCGACCTACCGGACCTGGCGGTTCAACGTCTTCATGGGCATCTTCATCGGCTACGCGGGCTTCTACCTCATCAGAAATAACATCCCCCTGGTGTCCGCTGTGCTGGAAAAGCACGACCTACTGGGTGCAGCCGGAATTGGCATCGTAGCCAATGCGGTTCTCTTCTCCTACGGCCTATCCAAGTTCTTCATGGCCATGCTCTCCGACAGGGCCAATGCCAGGTACTTCCTCCCGCTTGGCCTAGCGCTGTCCGCGGTCGTAAACCTCTTTGTTGCGTTCGTCCCAGCGATTAGTGCCTCTGTTGCGATTTTCGCGACAGTCATGTTCATCAATGGCTGGTTCCAAGGCATGGGCTGGCCTCCTTCTGGACGCGTTGTCGTCCACTGGTTCTCGACATCCGAGCGCGGCACTTTGATGTCGATCTGGAACACTGCCCACAATGTCGGTGCCGCCGTCGGTGGTGCTCTGGCAGCCTGGGGCTTGCATTCGTTCGCCACTTCCGATGCCGACTGGACTCCCGCATTCTGGCTACCGGCGATTGTCGCGCTCGTGATTGCTGCCATCGCATTCCTGCTGATTCGAGACAACCCACAATCCATGGGACTGCCTCCGGTAGAGGAATACCGTAACGACCCAGACAAGGTCGAAGGAACTAATGACGAGGCACAAGAACCTTGGTTCACAATCGTCAAGAACCATGTTCTTACCAATCCGGTTATCGTCATGTTGGCGCTAGCCAATGTGTTCGTCTACGCACTTCGTTACGGCGTTCTTAACTGGATTCCGATCTACCTGACAAACGAATTGCACAAGACCAACGTCACGGGCGGAATCATCGGATTCATGCTCTACGAGGGTGCAGCAATTGTGGGCACCCTGCTGTGCGGATGGGTCTCCGACAAGGTCTTCAAGGGTTGGCGCTCAGGCGCCGGCATGCTCTTCCTGGTCGGCACCGGCATCACCATTTTCGCATACTGGCAGCTACCCGCGACGGCACCATTGTGGATGTTCTATGTGCTCATCTCCCTGATCGGCGCACTCATTTACGGCCCAATCATGCTCATCGGACTGCAGGCCATCGACCTCTCGCCTAAGTATGTTGCGGGAACCGCAGCTGGTTTCACTGGATTGTTTGGCTACCTTCTCGGCGCAACACTCGCCTCCACTGGCGTCGGCCTCTTGATCGACTTCGCAGGCTGGAACGTCACATTCGCGACCCTCATTGGCGTTGTCGCTATTGCGTTTGTCCTCATGATTTTCGTCGGCAAGTACGAGCGCGATGTCATGCACAAGGCAGACGAAGCCCGCACCAAGACAGCTCAATAGCCACTCAATAGCCGTCAGTCACGGTGTTGCCAGTCAAATCCCGGATTCGCTCCGTGAGTCCAAAACGGTCGCAAGGTCGCCAATTCATCGGTACACTCTATGCCGCAAACGAAAAAACGCGAATAGACATTACAAATGGAAGGAGTCTTCACCATGGGACTTATGGATAAGGCCAAGGAAGCACTGAGCAACGAAGAGAACACCGACAAGGTTCTGGACAAGGCTGAGCAGCTGGGCAAGGACAAGCTCGGCGAGGACAAGGCCGACCAGATCAAGAAGGTTCGCGACATGGCAGACGAGCGCCTGGGCGACAAGAAGTAAGCTACAGAGCTTCTTCACCCCGCATTAGCACCCTGTTTTCACAAGGGCGCTGGTGCGGGGTTTGCTGTTCTTAGGGGACCCCACAGCCCCACCGACACGCCTTTATTGACAATTATTTTCAAATTGTCCATCATTAACCAAGTGAAAACTATTGTCGATAGAGCTTCTCTTCCGCGCACTCGAAAACAAAAACTTCGAGCCCGGCTCTTCGGCTTTCTATTTTTCCTGGCCGTCCCCGCCACAATCCTCCTGGCGATCTCCATCGGTCCCGCGGGAACAGGTTTCAGCAACGGCATCGTCGCGCTGCTCACCCCGCTTATCAATACGCTTTCCGACGACCTCCCGGCTCTCAACCACCTTCTGCCAGAGATATCCCCCGCCACGCAATCACTTGTCTGGAGCATCCGACTGCCCCGTGTCCTCCTTGCGGGACTGGTCGGCGCCTCGCTCGCTGTCGCAGGTGCGACCATGCAGGCAGTCTTTCGCAATCCGCTGGCCGAACCCGGTGTTACCGGTGTCTCCTCCGGTGCAGCAGTGGTAGCCGTCATTCTCATCGTCACTGGCGTGGCTGCGAAAGCGCCGTGGGTTCTTTCGGCAGGCGCATTCATAGGCGCATTGCTGGCTGTCATATTTGTCCAGATCGTCGCCGGTCTCAATGGCGGCAGCGGAGCCACCCTGTTGCTCGTCGGCATTGCACTCAACGCGTTCCTCGGAGCAGTCATCTCCGCCACCATCGCGAACGCGCCACACAGCGATGACGCTCAACAGGCCATGTTCTGGCTCAACGGCGATTTAACTGCTTCGAATTGGCAGGACATTGCACTGGCAGTCGGCCCCATTACCGTCGGCACGGTTATCTTGATGATGCTCATTCCCGAACTCAACCTGTTCCTCCTCGGCGAAGAACAGGCCGCTGCCACTGGTATGCGCACAGTGTGGATCCGGCAACTGCTGCTCGCCCTGGCTGCTTTAGTCACGGCAGCGGGCGTCGCTGTCACTGGCGTTATTTCCTTTGTCGGTTTGGTCGTCCCGCACCTGATTCGCCTTGCCATCGGCCCCGATCACCGCAGCCTGCTGCCCATTTCTATGTGTCTCGGCGCAGTGTTTCTCATTCTCGCCGATCTCGTCGCCCGCAGTCTCTTTTCCCCAGTTGCACTGCAAACTGGCACAGTCACCGCGTTCCTTGGTGCACCTGCGCTACTCGCGTTGATTCTTCGGCAAGGTGGCCGCCAGTCATGAGCAAACAGACACAAAACCTCAGCGACCACGTCACTAAGCCAGACGCCGACAGCACCGCGCTGCTGCGGGCTACCAACCTCAGCGTCGGTTACCGCAATCGGACCGTCGTAAGTGGCGTGAACCTCGCTATTCGTCCTGGCGAAGTCCACGGCATCATCGGTTCCAATGGCACCGGAAAATCCTCCTTGCTCCGTGCTATGGCGGGCATTGTGACACCGAGTTCGGGGCAGGTTGAGCTCCTCGGTGCGCCACTGACGAAGCTTCGTGCCCACGAACGCGCCACCCGGTTGGCGTACCTGCCGCAGCACACACCGGCCGATGCCGCTATAGACGTTCGAACTGTCGTGGCACTCGGCAGGTACGCGCATCACCGTCGGCGTGACCGTTTCCGCAGTTCACTGAACTCCACGGACCACGACATCGTCGCCTATGCCCTCGACCGCGTTGGTGTCACCGCACTCGCCGACCGTCCCATCACGGCTCTGTCCGGCGGGCAGCGGCAATTGGTGTTCATCGCAAAGCTATTGGCACAACAGGCCAAGGTCATGCTTTTCGACGAACCCACTGCGGCCTTGGACATCGGGTTTCAGCTGGAAATCCTCGAGCTCCTCGGCGAGCTTGCCGACGAGGGCCACGGTATCGGAGTCGTCCTTCATGACCTCAACCTCGCGGCCCGCAGCTGCCACCGGCTCAGTGTGATTCACAACGGCGGATTGGAAGTCACTGGTTCCGCCGAAGAAGTGCTGACGCCTCCCCGAATAGATGCGATTTATCGCATCGCCAGCGCTGTTGATACCGATCCACATACCGGTTCGGTGCGAGTGACGGCGTTGGCTCGGGCTCGCCCGGCTGACTGATTCCAGCTAGCACCAACGCAACCGAAAATTCCCCAACAATCAAAACTCAACACTCAAGGAAGTACTTTTCGTGTTTTCACCAACTTCTCCTATCTCTGCCTTGAAGCGAAACTCTAAAAAGGCCTTCGCTCTGCCGTTGATTGCAGCACTGCCGCTCGCAGCGGTGGTCGCTTGTTCCACTTCGGAGGAGACGGCGCAGCAGCCGTCGTCAAGCGAAACTTCGACAAACCAGCAGGCGCAGTGGCCGCGTACTGTGACCGTCGGTGACCACGACGTTACGGTGCAGAGTCAGCCGAAGCGCATCGTTGCACTGTCGACCGAGGTTGCGGATCTGGCGTTGGAGCTGGTTGGGCCGGAGCGTGTCGTAGCCGTGACGAAGAATGCTCTCGATGAGAGCTCGGGTAATCAGGTTGAGCTGGCGCGTCAGGTGCCTAACGCGATTGCCAACTCGACGAAGCCGGATCCGGAGCAGATTCTGTCCTATGAGCCGGACATGGTGTTGATGACCAGCCGCCATGATCAGGAGCAGTCGGCAAGTGAGCTGCTGGGTGCCAGCGATGTTCCGACCGCGGCGTTTGCCAGCAGTGATTTCGCCTCGCCGAAGGCGCTGGCAGAGTCGGTGACCAAACTCGGCAAGTTGCTCGGAGCCGAAGATAAGGCGGCTGAAATGGTTGCCAAGATTGAATCGGAAACCGAAGAGATTCTCTCGGAAATTGATTCCACAACTAAGCCAAAGACGCTGGTCCTGTTTGCCCGCGGTGGTCAGAAGATGATTATGGGCATGCAGTCGGCGACGACGAATCTCGTTGAGCTGGCCGGTGGCGAGCCGATCTCGCCAAAGGGCAAGCGTCCGGGTGCCGTTCCCGCTGATCCGGAGACAATTGTGCAGCTGAATCCGGATGTCATTCTGATTCAGGATTTCCACGGCCAGGGCAAGGCTCCATTCCAGGAGTTGCTGGATAACCCGGCGCTTGCCGACGTCGCTGCGGTCAAGAATGATCGAGTGCAACTAATTGATGCGAAGACGACCTCTGGCACCGCCGGAATGCACATGCCCGATGGACTGCGTGAGATCGCTGACGCACTGGCTAAATAGAAAATAGGTTTTCACGTCGCTATGTGGATTCATGAAGCACTGACTTCCCCACCCCGCGGAATGCACTGGGTTTTGTTATCCAGCTGGGGGCGCAGCTTTTTCTTCGCTCTCAGCGCCGTGTCTCTTGGATACACGCTCGATGCTCTCAGCAGTTTGCACGGCGGTGTCACAGACACCAGTGGCGGCAACTGGTTTGGGCAGTGGGGACTTCATGAATCCCTGGCCGCTGCGATTGTGGCGGTCATTCTGGGAAGCCTCTGTGCTTATGTCACCGAGGCACTACCACCACGGCTAGCTGGTGAGCAGGAAAAGCTGTGGCGCTCGCATGTAGTTGGCAGTGTGCTGAAGCCGGAGTTTTCCGCTCCTGAACAAGCCCCAAAGCACGCGCATGGAAGAGGGCACGGCGCAGGGAAAGCTGGTCACGCACACCGAAGCGCCGCCAACACTGGCGAGGGCCTACTCTTCGATGCCGCGACCACAAGCGTCGAACAGACCGCGAATTACCGAGCAACATTTCTCGCTCCCACGTTGGCCTCGTTTAGTGCTCCACTGATTATTTTGGCAGTCTGGGCTTTGTGGGTGGATACGAAAACCGCCTTGTGGCTGGCACTATTTTTCATTTTCACGCCGTTGATCATTATTGGTGCGGGAAAAATTCTGCGGAAATCCAATGCGACGTATCGCCGAAAGCAAGCGAAGGCCACGCATGCATATTTGGAAATGCTCGAAGGGCTGGGCACATTCAAAGTTCTTGGAGCAATTGACCGGGTCATGGCGCGTTTTGCCAGCCAAACTCGCACTGCGATGGCTGAGCTCACCGCTCTGCTCGCCCGCAATCAGCTGATGATCATTGTCAACGACGCGGTTTTTGGCATTACAATGTCGACGACCGCAATCGGTCTTGTCCTGCTGCGTTTGCAGGCAGATGCAATCAGTGTGGGCACGGCCCTCGCAGGTGTTTTCCTATCCGTTCTGCTCTATGAGCCCGTGAATCGCGTCGGCCGCACTTTCTACATCGGACTCGGTGGGCGCACGCATCGAAATGGAATTGTGGAGGTATTCGGCGAGCCCGCAGAACTTCCATCTGCTCCAGCCGCTGTCTCCACCGCCGCAACAGCACATTCTGCAAAGGCCTCCGCACCGCACGCACCGGAAATTTCCCTCCGTGATGTGAGCGTCGACATCGGCGAAAAGCGCATTCTCTCCGATATCAACCTGACAATTCCAGCCGGCAGCAGAGTCGGCATCATTGGCCCCAGCGGTTCCGGAAAGAGCACACTCCTGCGTGTACTCGCAGGTCTGCAGCCGTATTCCGGGGAAATCTGCCTCGACGGCCGCTCGCTTACAACCCCGGAGTTGCTCGCCAACTCGCTGCTCATCTCCCAGCAACCAGCCATTTTCGGCACCACCGTAGCGGATAATCTTCGCATCGCGTTCCCGGACGCAACGGCCGTCGATATGCGAAAAGCACTTCGCGACGTGCACTTACTCACCGAAATCGAGCAACGTCCTGGTGGTCTCAATTCGGAGGTTGGGGATCAAGGAAATTGGCTCTCAGGTGGGCAACGACGCCGTCTGACTATTGCGCGTGGTCTGCTCGGCGCTGCTCCGATTGTGCTTCTCGACGAGCCGACAGCGGACATCGATCGTCGGACGGAAGGTCTCATTAAGGAGTCCTTAACCCGCCTTGCTGAAAGCCGAACTAGCATCATGGTCGCTCACCGATTGGAAGCACTATCGGACGTTGACCTGGTCATTGTCGTCGCTGAAGGCCGGATTGTGGCTGCGGGCAAACCCGACGAATTGAGCACAAGCAATGAGTATTACGCACGGGCGCTGACCGAGGAGAGCTGACATGAACAACATCATCTGGTTGCTGCGCTTTTCCGCACAGGCTCGCGGGGCGCTCAGCGCATCTATCCTCGCACGCGTGGTTGGGCACATACTGGGTGCATTGATGCTGGCTGTGCCGTCCTGGGCAATTGCCACAATTGCGCTGTCGAAGTGGGACGCAACCGACTCGTCGCAAAGCATGGGCATGAGGTGGGCGTGGGCGATCATTGGCGTGGTTGCGGGTCTGGCTCTGTTGAAAGCGATACTGCGGTACGTCGAGCAGTACCTCGGGCACTTGGCGGCGTTTCGGCTGCTAGGCGAACTGCGGTTGTGGATTGTCGAGCGCCTTATCCCGCAGGCACCCGCGGTAACCGATGGGCTGGGTACCGCCAGGATTCACACAATTGCCATTCGCGACGTTGACCGCGTGGAAGTCTTCTTCGCGCACACGATTGCGCCTGCGGTGACGGCCGTACTAATCCCTCTGCTGGCGGTCGTGACAGCAGCATTGACGGCCGGAGCGTTGCCTGCAATTGTTCTGACGCTGACCTTTGCGGTTGGCTTGGCAATTGCGCTCGCAGGCTCTAAAAAGGCGACGACGGAGGCTTCCGCAACGAACTCCACGCGCACGGATATTGCGCAGTATATCGCCGATACGTTCCGACTCCGGGAGGAAATCCTCATCTACGGTGCAGTCGAGCAGCGGCTGCGGGGACTGCGTGAGCTCGACGAGCAGCTTGCTCAGAAGATGCGTGCAGGTGGCAGGCGGGCTGGCCTGCGCTCGGGTGCGACCGGCCTTCGGATTTGGGGCGGTAGCATTGCCGTCTTTTGTGCTGGTATCCCGGCTCTTTCAGCCGATTACCGTCTGCTCCCTGCCGTTTTAGTGACAACCTCCTTGGTTGCGGGAACTGCCTCATCGATGGATTCAATCGAGCGCCTGGCATCTTCTCTGCCAGCGGGACTCAGCGCAGTCACTCGGATTAGGGAGCTGGCCGCGCAGCCGCCGACCGTGGAAGAGCCAGAGCAGCCGGAGCAGATGGAGTTGCCGGAACAACTGAAGGCCCAGAAGACACCCGGCGTACAGGCTTCTCTGTCCGAATCCACCGGCTCAGCCCCCGCCCTCGAATTGCGTGATCTCAGTTATCGCTACCCTGGCGCCGACAGCCCAGCGCTGAGCAACATCAATCTACGGATTAATTCTGGGCAGTTCATCGGTGTGGTCGGACCAACCGGTTCGGGCAAGTCCACACTCTCCCGGCTAATCCAGCGGCATGTCGATCCGGATGTCGGCGAGGTCATCATCAATGGCCACAATGCCCGTGACCTCGGCTCAACCAATGTCTGCCGAGCTGTTGTTGTCGCAGATCAGAATCCTTTTCTCATGGAGGCAACTGTCGCTGAGAATTTGTGTCTCGGCGCACCTGATGGCTGCGAGGTTCCCGAATCACTGATGCACTGGGCACTCGAACTCGCCGCCATCAACCCTGCTGAGATGCCGCTGGACAGACCCACTGGCCGCCGCGCGCAGCGGCTTAGCGGTGGTCAGCGTCAACGTCTAGCGCTGGCTCGCACCTACTTACGCGCGGTACTTGCCGACGGCTCCGTGCCGGACGACCCCGCTGCACACCTCGCCGGAAAGATCGTCATTTTCGACGAAGCCACCAGCCACCAAGATCCACTGACGCAGGCTCGTATCGTCGACAATGCCCGCACAAGCGGCGCGACCTGCATCTTCATTGCACACCGGCTTCAGACTCTCGCCCAGGCCGATGACATCCTCGTCATCGAAAACGGCCAGCTCATAGAGCACGGCACGTATGACGATCTCTTGAACGCCAACGGCGCCTTTGCTCGGCTTGCGCGCGCTGAGGTCTAGGCTCGGCCTAACTCGACGCGCAAAGACTCAGTCCGCGGATATATCTCCTAGTGATCCTCGAGGAGCTCACGGAGCCGCGCGAAGATGGTCGAGCCATCGTGGCGAATACCGTCATGCTGGAATGCATTGGTCACATGTGGCCGCAAGTCCCGATAGCAGTTAGCTGTCGCCATTGAATACTCGAACGGTACGAAAATGTCGTCAAGATAAACCGCGGCTGCCGAGGTCGGGGCGTCGGCAAGCAAACATGCGGAATCATACGGCGAGTTTTCCCAGGTGTGCTGTGCCAATGTTTCCGCCTTGTCCTTAAAAGGCATGAGCGCGGGGTCTTCGTCGAACTGCCAGGGGAAAATGTGCTCGCCGGTGAGGTAAAACGGCTCGTCTCCTGCCGGATTAGCGTTTTCTTCGAAACCCGGAATTTCCTCACGAATGCGATGTGCTGCCCAATTAGTTATGGGCTGGTCCCCGACGCCACCATAAATTGATTCATGAATCGCGGCGTATAGCGGACCGTCTGCGAAACTCACGCGGGATGCTACATCGGTTAGGAAATCAGTGCGCAGTTGCTTTTCGCCATTACGAATGTGGAATGGTTCTTCCAACAGATACGCCAGATTATGGAAACCATCTCCGCGGCCTAATTCAATTCCGATGGTTCGGAATCGGCGCGAGCTTAAACGCTCACCTGTGGGAAGAGTTTCTGCAGATTGCTCCAGGTGCGCACAGATCTCTCGAATGCGGTTTTCAGCCCACGGATACTCGCGATAAAAGCGTTTGTGGCGAATGCGCAGCTTCCCATATGTCGTGCGATAAAGGTCATCTGCGCCACGGTCCAGAACAGGCAAACCTCCAGTGAGATAGGCATGTTCCACCGACTCCGGATAGCGACTGAGATATGCAGTAATGCAAAAACCGCCGAAGGACTGGCCATACAGCGACCATTTCGCAATGCCTAAGTGCTTTCGCAACGCTTCCGCATCTTCGACGATGTATTCCTGACGCAATTGTGCAAGCTGCGCAGCCGGAATATTCGCAATATTGACCGCATCAATTCGATGCGATCGCCCAGTGCCGCGCTGATCCAGCAGAATGACACGGAATCCCTTTAGTGCTTCACCAATTACCCCGCTTGCGCTCACCGGACGCGGTGCCGGAAATCCCGGGCCTCCCTGCAAATAGACAATTGCCGGTGCATCCTCATTTCCGGGTGCATAGATTTCCCTGGCGAAGAGCTCAAAGGTCGCGGCATTCGCAGTTTCAGTAAAAGGATCCCAGGCAACCTCAAGGGTGTGCTCCTTAATAATGTGCCCAAAATGCCTGGTTGCCGTAGTGGTTGATGCCATGTCTCTGCCGCTCCTCTAATCCCGCTGTTCGTATTTCTTCATCAGCTTTGCGACGAGTAAATCGGTCGCCTCCTCGTCCGCAAGAATTTGATCCAGCATCTCCCGGTATTCCCGCTGCCGCAGCGCCGTATCTTCTCCGTAGTCATCATAGGAATCGCCCGATAGGTCCACACCGAAATCGGATTCGCCGCTGTCATCCAGCACTGTCTCCTGTTGCGCCGACGGGATTTCCAAATTGGCTGGGAAGTCCGCATTGAACTCCTCCAGAAATTCCTCCGCGTTGGCCTCGGCGTCGGAACGCGACACTCCCTTATCGACCTCAGCCTGAATGCGACGCTGCAGCGCCTTTTCCATCTGGCGGTGGCGCCAACTGCGCAGGCGCGCGGGCTCGAAACGTCGTCCGACCTCGCGGCTCTTGCCCTCTGCGCGACGTGCGAGGACTGCAATCTGCGCTGCGGTGTCATTCAGTGGAGCCCACTCCGAACGTGCCGACACGCGCCAATTACCCCAGTACCCCAGCAGCGAAAGCAGGATGCTGACGATGGGACCGATGACCATGGACACCGCCATAAATCCCAGATGGTGACCGCCAATGACGATGATTGCGCAAGCCACAGCGGGGATGACCGTGGGCTGATTGCCACCGAAAACAGCCGGTACCCGCCCGGTAACAATGTCACGAATCATGGAACCGCCAGTAGCGGTGAAAACGCCCATCATGATGCACGGCAGGATGGGCAGACCATAAGTGACGCCTTTGACCGTTCCCGTAGCAGCCCAGAGGCCAGAGACCACAGCGTCACCGTGGACCTGAACGTATTCCCAGGTCTTTCCTTTGAAATAGAAGAAACGCGCGATGAGCGCACCGGTGAACGCCAGGATTAGATACTCCGGCTGGCTCATTGCAGCGACAGTGCCCTGGTTAATCAGAACATCGCGGATCATGCCGCCGCCCAGTGCGGAGAACAGCGCAATAAAGAAGAATCCGATGATGTCGTAGCCTCGTTGCCGGGCGATGGTGCCACCAATAATGCCCATGAGCAGGACACCACTGACATCGGACCACTGGTACATCGACTCGATGAGCGGATCTACTTCTGCGACGTTCATGATGTTCAAGCTTAGACGCTGCTATTTTTCAAGCATCAACGAAAGGTCGGGATACCCATGGAAAACGCTGACACCTTTGCTTCGGTTCGCCCCAGCGACAGGCTCATGCGCGGCATCGCAACTGCTTCTCGCGCGCACGATGGGCACTACCGAAAGGGCTCTGGCGTTCCCTATATCAGTCATCCGATAGCGGTGATGTTGATTGCGGCGAGCGTGACTAACGACGAAGACGTGCTGTTGGCAGCCCTCTTCCACGACATTTTGGAAGACGTGCCGGAAAACTACTCACGCACAGAAATGGAAGATGAGTTCGGGCGTCGGGTGGTCGAGATTGTCGAGGGCGTAACCAAGGACTCTTCCCTACCCTCCTGGCAGGAGCGCGCCGATGCCTACTTGGAGCAGCTTTCCCGTGGTAGCGAGGAATCCGTCATCGTGGCCGCTGCGGATAAGTTCCACAACCTCAGCCAGACTCTGGAGGATTTAGACCGCGATGGCCACGCTCTGTGGGAACGCTTTCGTTCAACTCCGAGCCAGCAACTGTGGTGGTACACAAGCGTCCGCAACGTGATTGCCGAACGACTGCCCGACATGCCTTTGCTAGCGGACCTGGGCGTTCTTATTGAGCGCCTCGATTCCTGGGTACAAGAGGCGTAACCTGCGATTCAGCAATTAAACCGACAATAAATCCAGGAATACACGACAGGAGAATGATAGTGACTTCCGTTAATGCTTCGTCCACAGCCGAACTGCCCACCACCACTCAGCAGTGGGTTTTAGCGTCTCGCCCGACCGGCCTGCCAACTGACGAGAATTTCCGCCTCGAGACTGTCGATTTGCCAGAGCTTAACGACGGCGACATTTTGGTAGCCAACTCGGTCGCTACCGTCGATCCATACATGCGTGGCCGTATGAACGACACCAAGTCGTACATCCCACCATTCCAGCTCGACCAGCCAATGACTGGCGGTGCTGTGGGCACTGTCCTTGCGTCTAAGTCGGATAAGTTCCAGGTTGGCGATGCTGTCCGCCACTCTTACGGCTGGCAGACCAACGCTGTTATTGCCGATTCCGAAGCAGCTCCGGTTGACCTCAACGTTGCTCCAGCTGCTGCATACCTGGGCATTCTTGGTCTTACTGGACTTACTGCTTACGTTGGTCTGAGTGCCATCGGAGAGATGAAGGAAGGCGACGTCGTCTTTATCTCTGGTGCTGCTGGTGCGGTCGGCTCGGCTGCTGGTCAGTTCGCCAAGCAGTTGGGAGCATCCCGTGTCATTGGCTCCGCTGGCTCGGACGAGAAGGTTGAGCGTCTGCTCGAACTCGGCTTCGATGCCGCCTTCAACTACAACGACGGCCCGGTTGCAGAGCAGCTGGCAAAGGCAGCTCCAGAGGGCATTGACTTCTACTTCGATAACGTCGGTGGCGATCATCTTGAGGCAGCCATCGGTGCGATGCGCACCTTTGGCCGTGTCGCTATGTGTGGCGCAATCTCCCAGTACAACAACACCGGAGCTCCGACCGGACCACGCAACCTAGCTCTGGCCATTGGCAAGTGCATTACGCTGCGTGGCTTCGTATTGGGCAAGTACCTGCACCTGGCAGGTGAATTCCAGGAGCGAATGGCTCCGCTGGTCGTCAGCGGTAAGGTCGCTTACGATGTCACCACTCGCCACGGTATCGAGAACATGCCAGCTGCATTCCTCGAGCTGTTTAGCGGAGGCAATACCGGCAAGATGGTCGTAGAGTTCTAAAGACCTGCCTTGCGCGGAACCGAGACTTCCTTCAGCCTGCTGGACATCGCGACACCAACCAATCCCATCAGCGCCAGGAAGATCAAAGCTGCCGCGGGACCGAAGCTAGCGATAACACCTGACAACGCACCGACGATGAGCAGGACAACGCCCATGATGGTGTTGGCCGCTCCGACGTACTCGGTGCGCTTGTCTCCTTCTGCCATGTCAACGACATAGGTCGACCGAGCCACGCGAACACCGGCGTGGACGACCGACATTGCGAAGAAGCCGAGTGGGAATATCCAGGCATTGGTGCTGGTGGAAAGCCAGTGTGAACTGGCGACCAGCAGGAAAAGCACAATCGAACCGACCAGCGAAGAGTAGGTCAGGACCTTCTTCGAGGATTTATCAGACCAGATTCCGGCGACTTTTCCGCCAATGAGCGACGCGAACCCGGCGGCGAGCATGAAGATGCCGACGTTTGCGTTCACTCCCCCGCCGCTACCGTCTGAAGCTTCCAGATCAGCACCCACCTGCGCACTCAAGGTCACGATGAACGACGTAGATAGCGCTGTGACCAGCAACAAGCTTCGAACGATTACAAAGTCGCGGAAGTTTTTATCCTCTGCAAAGAGCCGCCAGGTGTCCTGCCACCAGGTTTTATTCGGCTCTTCCTTGTCACCTTCATTGGTGGGCTCGACAATTCCGCGGAAAATCAAAACCGCTGCCACCCACGACAGTGCCGCAACAAAGATGAGCCCTGCCACGATTGGTTTGGTTACGTTGTCGCGGATGATCCACAACACCGCACCAACGATAATTGCGGCGACACCACCCAACATCGCAGCTCGGCCGCTGATCTGCCCGCGCTGCCCCTTCGGAATCGTGCGGCCCTGGACATCCTTCGAGGCCATTGAGCACAGTGCTCGGGCCGTCGCAAAGCCTGCAAGCGCGAGGATGACTGCGACACCAAGCGCCACACCTTCGAGGAACAACGTCGCCAGGCCAATCAGCGCTGCCGCGACCGCTTGCCCCAACGCCCCGGCAATCCAGACGGTGGTGCGGCGAGACCGAGATTTCACCCACGGTGTCAGCGCTGCCTGCGGAAGCATCGAACCAGACTCACGCACCGGCACAAGCATGGCGATGAAGAAGCCTGGCGCTCCAGCCGAATGAAGTAACCATGGCAACAGCGTCTTTGCCGCAACGATTTGATCGCCGATATTCTGCAAACCGTGCGCCCAAACGTAGCGCTTGGCGTTGGCGCTGGCGTATTTTTGCACCGACTCTGGGTTCTCCCCTGCGGGTTTGGCAACTTCCGAGCTATCAGTCATACCTTTTACGCTACCTGCCTGTAGCAACGGCGCTACCGCACGTGGCTGTCTGCCCAGGCCAGTCAAAGACCGAATCGCGCTTGTCCCCTCAGCCACTACACTCGCGGGAAGAACATCTAACATCTTCAACGAAAGTAGAAATATGCCCGCTGACCTTTATCGACGTCTCTCCAACCTCGATGGCAAGAGCTACGGTGCATACAAATCTCTTCGTGGCTCCCACGAGCTGCCAGACCTGGACGCGACGCTATTTATCGACAAGGTTCAATCCGACCCCTACGCCCCGGCATCGCGGGCACGCGTCCACATTCCGCTGTCCGTACTGGACTATCGCGGCGCCTCCCGGTCACAGCCCGGTAGGTTCAGCACGGCGGAGCTCGATTTGTTGAACCGCCGCCTCGTGCGCGCTTTGAAGGAGTATGGTCGCGGGCTGTTCATCGATTCCCCAGGTCAGCAGGTTTTGCGCCGAGCTGCTGTCGCTGAGCTCCGTGGGGATGCGCACGACGTCGATAAGCATGACGATGCCCTGCAGATCAGCCTAGAAATCCAACTGCCCGCCCGAGGCCGACGCATTCTCGGGCGTGAGGCGGCGCGCGTGATCTGTGAGGATTTGTTGAACGCGCTTGACGACGCCATCGTGAACGCACCCATCGATGCGCTCGAGGCAGCCGCGGAATTGGAGTATGACCAGCTCTTTTTGCGCCGTGCAGTGGCGGACGCGGACCTGATTGGGTTTGTGGCAGACGGTGCGGTGTTGCCTCGTCAGGCGGGCAATAGCCAGCTGCCGAAGCCAGGCGCGACTGCGTTTACCTCACCGGAATCGCTGCAGCACAGTTTTCAGCTGCCGTCGGGCAAAACCGTGCACGGCATGGGTATTCCGCGGGGCGTGACGTTGATTGTCGGTGGCGGTTATCACGGCAAGTCCACGTTGTTGTCTTCCCTGGTCACGGGTGTTTATAACCATGTCGCTGGCGATGGCCGCGAGTTTGTAGTCGCCGACGAGACTGCGGTTGCGCTGCGTGCCGAGGACGGCCGGGCCATCACTGGTGTGGATATCTCGCCGTTTATCAACGGCCTTCCCTCCGGTGATGACACGACTCGATTTTCCACCGCGAATGCATCCGGCTCGACGTCGCAAGCTGCGGGCCTGATGGAGGCGCTAGGTTCCGGTGCGCGGGTGCTGCTCATCGATGAGGACACCTCCGCGACCAACTTCATGATTCGCGATGAGCGCATGCGCCGTCTCATCCCCGATGACCGCGAGCCGATCACTCCACTGGTCGCGCGGGTCCGCGAGCTGTGGGAGGACCACGGAATCTCCACGGTTATCGTCGCTGGCGGCTCTGGGGCGTTCATCGATGTCGCGGACACCGTGATTGCTATGGATGCGTACACGCCTTACGACGTCACCAAGCGCGCCCGTGAGCTCCGCGAATCGGCTACTCCGGCCGAGCCTTCGCCTGCTTTTGCGCAGATCGGTGAGCGTTTTCTGCAGGCTGACTTCCCCGCCGGCGAGAGCCGCGGACGTGGCGGTCACGGTGGCCGTGGTGGACACGGTGGTCGCGGTGGTCGCGGTGGTCGTGGCCGAGGCTCGAAACCACCTAAGCCACCGCGTGCGCGTGGTCTCGAGCTGATTCAGGTGGGCAAGGACAATCTTGACTTGCGCGCTGTCGGCCAATTGATGGATTCCTCCCAAACAGAAGCCATTGCCCGGATTCTGGGGGCCGTCGTCAAGCAGCTCGATGGGCGTACTGACCTCACCGAGCTGATCCAGCGCGAATACGACAACTTTTGTCATTCGCTCTTCGATGCGACAGCTGCGTCCACCAACTCTGGTCATCTCGCGGAACCGCGTTTCCAGGAGGTTGCGGCGGCAATCAACAGACTTCGGCTCTTGCGGTAGAGCCTCGAAGATTGGCGGACCCCGGCCCCGCTCCCTCCCCTGCGGATGCCCCAGCTAACTTCCTCGACGGATTTCGGCGTCAGGTCTTGACCTTGACGCGGCGTCAAACAGAAAGATGATTCCCGTGAGCAACAACGACAACGAGTACACCATCGGCGAGGCAGCCGAGCTCCTGGGCGTTACCACGCGCACGCTGAGGCATTGGGATGCCATCGGACTACTCAGCCCGCAGTATCGCACGTGGTCCGACTACCGCCTCTACACCGACGAGGACATCGACACCGCGCTGGAGATTCTGGTCTACCGCGCCGCTGGTGTGCCGTTGAAGACTATCGAGGAGTTTATCCACGGCGATTCCTCCCCGAGAAGTCGAAAAGATCGTTTGCTCGCACAGCGAACTGTTCTCACCGAGAAGATCGCTGACCTGCACCACATGGTGCAGTCTTTGGACAAACTGATTGAGGAAGGACACACGATGGAAGCAAAGACGAAGGCAGAGCTTTTGGGCCGTGACTGGCAGAAACTCGAAGCCGAAGCTGAGGAGCGCTGGGGCGACACTACTGAGTGGGAGCAGTCTCAGCAGGCTCAGGAAAAGATGAAGGACAGCGACTGGGCCGAGCTTGAAGCAGAGGCTAAGGATTTCGCCGATGCGCTTGCCGACGCCGCCGAGCGCCACGTCGAGCCCGGTTCCGCTGAGGCGGCCGAGCTAGTTGACCGTCACTTGGCCTCTATTACTCGCTTCTACGAGGCTGGTCGAGAAAAGCAGATTCTGTTGGCTCGCATGTACGTCGCTGATTCCCGGTTTGATCGGTACTACCGCGGCAATGCTGGCTACCTGCTGGAGCTGATTGAAGCTCAGGCCCGTAAGGAAGGCATTGACCCGGCAACTGCCGAGTGGCGGTAAATACAGGGAAGCAGCCGTTCAGCCCGGCCTTCCCATCCGGGACTGAATCGGCATAGAATTGCCTCATGAAATTCATCGAAGCCGCAGACTTCACCGCTGATCGCCCGTGGGGCGCACTGGATGTGGTCACTATGACTGGAGCCACAAGCGTTCGGCTCCACTGGAGCGATCAGCCATACAAGTGGCACATCAATGATGGCGAAGAGGTCTTTGTGGTTGTCGACGGAGCCGTCGATATGCACTACCGCGATGCGGGAGAGGAATGCGTACGCACATTAACGCCTGGCACTATCTGTTTCGCAGAAGCCGGCGACGAACATGTCGCGCACCCGCAGGGCGAGGCGCGCATGCTTGTCATTGAAAAAGAAGGCTCAGTCTAGCCCACAGCAACAGCAGCCGACAGTGCACACTTCGGCATCCCCATAACTCCGTCATACCCCCGACTCGGGAAGGAATTAACCATGAAATTCTCTCGCTCTATCGCCGCTGTCGCCATCGGTGCCGCTACTGTGCTGGGCGCTGTTGCTGCCTCTCCAGCTGTCGCACAGGCTATTGGTTGCCCCTTTGCACCAGTGCACAAGTATGAAGAACACCGTTTCTCCGGTTCTTCGACTTCAGCAGATGCTTTCAAGGTTTGGTTTAACGGTGGCGTCTACATTGAACCAATCGTCGAAACGCTGGATTTGGTTGAGCTTCAGGTTAACGACACCCAGGTCGCTCAGGCTGGCGACATCATCTACAAGGATGAAAACGGCAACTTCTGGGTGAAGTAGCCTACGCAGGAACAACAGGGCTCAATTACAGGTCTAAGCCCATGGCAGATTAACCTCATCTGAATAGGGCTATAGCGCTTAGCGTTGTGGAGTCACTGGTACTCTGTCTCGCACCTTTTGCAATTTCTGCCACGAGCCCTCGTTTTCAGGAGTGTTCCACCATGGAAATCATCATCGTCGATTCTGAGGCCGAAATCGCGAGCATCGCTTCGGACTACCTCGCTCACT
Organism: Corynebacterium sp. HMSC076C10; assembly: GCF_001812455.1. NCBI lineage: Bacteria > Bacillati > Actinomycetota > Actinomycetes > Mycobacteriales > Corynebacteriaceae > Corynebacterium > Corynebacterium sp. HMSC076C10. Next base: position 69,375 of record NZ_KV809154.1, on the reverse strand, counting down.
ACGCCAACAAAGGTGGAAACCTCGGTGTAGCAACAGGATCGACCCCGCTTGCGACGTATCGGGAACTGATTCGTCGCCATCGGGCTGGTGAAGTCACCTTCAAAGACTGCAGTTTCTTCGCACTCGACGAGTACGTGGGCCTGCCGATCGAGCATGAGCAGAGCTACTACCACGTGATTCACAATGAGTTTTCCGATCACGTGGATGTTGACCCGGCGAGGGTCCATATTCCCGATGGCCTCGCGGACGATATCGGCGCGGCCTGCGAGGATTACGAGCGAAAGATTATCGAGGCCGGCGGCATTGACATTCAGTTGCTGGGCATCGGCACCAATGGGCATGTTGGTTTTAACGAGCCCGCCAGCTCTTTTGGCTCTCTGACTCGCATTAAGACGCTGCACCCGCAGACCGTGCTGGATAACGCCCGGTTCTTCGACTCTGCAGAAGACGTGCCGTACCACGTGGTCACCCAGGGGCTTGGCACCATTTCACGTGCGGGGCACCTCCTGCTGCTGGCCACAGGTTTTGCAAAGGCGCACGCTATTGCCGCTTCCATCGAGGGCCCACTGAGCGCGTCAATGCCCGCGTCCGTATTGCAGCTGCACCCACGGGCCACGGTTGTGATTGACCAGGCTGCAGCCAGTGAGCTGAAGAACAAGGAATACTACGAGTTCACCTACGCTCATAAGCCGCAGTGGCAAAAGGATATGTGGAAGTAGGCCCCGGCCCTCCCCGGCCCCTTCCCAACCTTCGCTCCCACCCCCGGACTAGCCAGCGCTAGTCGTCATCATCCATCTCCAGCTCCGGGTCTTCGGCACGCGCCTGCTCGTAAACTTCCTTCGCGGCCGTGAGATTAATGACGCCGATGACAAGTCCCACGACGATGTCCGGCCATGCGCTGAACCAGAAAATGGTGACCACTCCGGCGGCGAGAATGAGCAGGTTCGCCAGGACGTCGTTACGCGCCGCCAACCACGCGCCGCGCATGAGCGCACTGTCGGCCTTGCGCAGGTTCATCAGCAAAATCGCACAGACCAGGTTGATGACCATCGCGATAATTGCCGTCACCGACAGCGTGAGCGGCTCCGGCGGCTCACCGCTGATCATCTTCCAAATGGCGGTGCCGAACGCCGCGATCGCCGGAATCAGGATCAATCCGGCGAGGCCGAAGCTTGCTTTACGACGGCTTGCTAGCGACCAACCCAATGCGGTGAGAACCAGCAGGTTGATGAGGAAATCTTCAAGAAAGTCCGCAGCGTCAGCAAACAGGGCTGCGGAGCCAATAACTGAGGCAACAACTAGTTCAATGAAGAAGCCGAGAAGATTCAAGCCCGCTACCCACGCGACAATTTTGCGGGCGCGGTGATCCAAAGTCGATGAGGTAAACACGGGGGATATCGTAACGCCCGCCGCGAGTACCATCGAAACCTATGACCTCCGCACAGAAATTCCACTCAGAGATGAAGGTTCCCGGCGGCAAATTGGTTGTCGCCGACTGCGAGACCACAGGTGACACTATTTCGTCGATAAGCATTTCGGGCGACTTTTTCCTCGAACCCGATGAAGCCTACGACATCATTAATGACGCTCTCCTCGGTGCACCTGCCGAGGACAACACGGAGCGCCTGCAGGCTCGCCTCGATGCGGCGCTAAAGGATTTTGAGGATCAATCCGGCCGCGAGGTGCGACTGCACGGCTTTGATACCCACGTTATTGCGCAGGTCGTTCGCCGCGCACTGACGCAGGCTGTCGACTTCACCGATTTGGAGTGGGAGGTTTTGCAGCCGGGTGTCCTGCCAACGGTGCTGAATGTTGCCCTCGACGAAGTCCTCCTTGACCAGGTCAATTCTGGTCAACGTGGTCCAACTCTGCGGTTCTGGGATTGGGAAGACCGTGCCACCGTGATCGGTTCCTACCAGTCCTACGTCAATGAACTCGAACCCGAGGGCGTAGAGAAGCACGACGTACAGGTGGTGCGTCGTCTCTCCGGCGGTGGCGCGATGTTCATGGAGGGCGGCAACTGCGTCACCTACTCGCTCTATGTGCCAGAGAAGCTGGTCGCTGGCCTTAGCTACGTCGAATCCTACGAATTCCTCGACCGCTGGGTCATCGCTGCACTCGCGCAGCTCGGCGTCAATGCGTGGTACGTCCCCATCAATGACATCACCTCCGATGGCGGCAAGATTGGTGGTGCCGCGCAGAAGCGCCGTGGTTCGACGGTGCTCCACCACGTCACCATGAGCTACGACATCGACGCTGACAAGATGATGGAAGTCCTGCGCATTGGCAAGGCCAAGATTGCCGACAAGGGCTTGCGCAGCGCAAAGAAGCGCGTCGATCCGCTCCGCCGCCAGACGGGTGCCAGCCGCGCCGAAGTCATTGACGCGATGAAGCAGACATTCATCAACCGCTACGGCGCCGCCGAGGTATCGCTTTCCGACGAGGACTTCGCTGCGGCGCAGCATCTTATTGACACCAAATACGGCACGGAGGGCTGGACTCACCGAGTTCCGTAGCGTCCACGTGATTTATCTAAATGAAGAAAATCTTCGGGAAAGAGGGTTAACTAGACAAAACGAGTAAACCAAGGAGATCCAGCGTGGATGACGCGGAACAACATGGCCCGAAGAAGAAACTAAGCCCTCTTGACGAAACGCTGGATAGAGCCCGTGCACTGCGCACTAAACGCGCAATCGGTCTCTACCCTGCCAATATGCACCCAGGACTGGTGCCTGGATTCAGCGTCGAAGAGCTGAAATACAAGTTCGGACTGGACAAGCTGGTTTTCGGCGTCAACGCGGTGTTGATTATCGCCTTTGTCATTTGGGGTATCACCAGCCCCGAAACAGTCTCCTCGGTTTCTTCGGCCGCGCTGTCGTGGGGCCTGGAAAACTTCGGCTGGCTCTTCAACGTCACCATGGTTATCTGTGTCATTGTGATGTTGGGTATTGCTATGTCCCGCTACGGCAATATCAAATTGGGCAAGGATGACGAGGAACCGGAATACTCCCGTTTTTCCTGGGTAGCCATGATGTTCGCCGCAGGTATCGGTGTCGGTATTTACTTCTTCGGCCCATCTGAACCGTTGGCGTTCTACCACTCACCGCCGCCGCTGACGGTGGAGGCACACACTGAGGAAGCGCTGCACCGAGCGGTCGCCCAGGCAAACTTCCACTGGGGTTTCTCACCGTGGGCGCTGTATGCACTGGTCGGTGGCGCACTTGCCTACTCGACGTACCGCCGTGGCCGCGCCAGCTTGATTTCTTCGCTTTTCACGCCAATTTTGAAACGCACTGATGGGCCCATTGGTCGCACTATTGACATTTTGGCGATTGTGGCGACGTTGTTCGGTACTGCTGCCTCGCTGGGTATTGCCACGCTGCAGATTGGCGAGGGCATTTCAACGCTCGCCGGATTTACTCCCTCGATGGCGGTACTTCTTGTCGTCATTGTGGTCTTAAGCGTTGGCTTTATTATCTCGGCGGTCTCTGGCGTGTCGAAGGGCATTCGCATTTTGTCGAATACCAACATCATGCTGACCTTCTTGTCACTTTTCTTCGTCTTTGTCGCAGGACCGACCCTGTTCCTGATTAACCTTCTGCCATCGAGCATTTTGAGTTACCTGGATAACTTCCTGGATATGTCCTCCCGCTCGTTGTCGTGGGGCCAGGAAACTCTGGACTTCCAGGCTGCGTGGACAATGTTCTACTGGGCTTGGTGGATTGCCTGGGCTCCCTTCGTGGGCATGTTTATTGCCCGTATTTCCCGTGGCCGCACGATTCGTGAGTTCATTTTGGTGACCATCATCGTGCCGTCCTTTGTGCTGATGCTCGCATTCTCTATTTTCGGCGGCACCGCTATCGACTTCGCCCGCAACAACATCCCCGGCTTTGACGGCTCTGCCTCTTCCCAGCAGGTGCTCTACAACCTGATTGGCGAGCTGCCGTTTAGCGGTGTCGTCTCTGCCCTGGTGATTGTGATTCTGGCGATCTTCTTCATCACCTCTGCCGACTCGGCATCGGTGGTGATGGGCACGATGGCCTCCAAGGGCGATCCGGAGCCGAATAAGCTGATTGTCGTTTTCTTCGGCGTTCTCATGATGGGCATCGCCGTGGTCATGCTTCTCACCGGCGGCGAGGATGCCCTGTCTGGCCTGCAGTCACTGACAATCTTGACGGCAATGCCATTTGCGGTGATTATTATCGCGCTGCTCATATCCTTCGTTAAAGACCTCAGCACCGACCCGCAGGCAATCCGCACCACCTTCGCCAAGACCGCGGTGCGCAACGCAGTCAAACGCGGCCTGGAAGAGTACGGCGATGACTTCGAGCTCTCTGTTGAACGCACTGACAAGGATCAGGGTGTCGGCTCCTCCGCGGGAGTCGAATCCGGTATGGAGCAGCTGACCGAGTGGTATCACCAGACCAACGAGATGGCTGAGGCGGCGGATTCCCACGATGAGGTAGAGAAATCATCAAACGGTAAGCCATCAAACGATACGTCTACCCATTAGTTAGTGCACTATCTAACTAGTTCCTCATGACCGCCAGCTTCTCCGCCAACTGTGCCACATCATTCGGGTGGTACTCCGCAGGCCGGTTTCGCTTCGGCGAGCAGGAATCAATAACATCCCGCCACCGCTGTGGAATAGCAGAGGCACCAAAGACGCCACCGAGAAAAGCACCAACAATCGCCGCGTTGGTGTCGGTGTCGCCACCACGGCCAATGACTCGGACCAACGATTCCTCAAAGGTTGTGGTTTTGTCTTCTACCCGCCGCAGTTCTTTATGCAGTGCCCACAACGCAAAGCGTAGCCAGCCCTGATGCACAGAAAAATCCGGCTCCCCGCTGTCCAACACCGCACCGCTGGCCTGCCAATCGGCCTCCCACTGCGCGCTCTGGGAGGCCAGCCACTCCATCAGTGCCCCCACGCCAATGCCGCGGCGCGGCTGGTGGAGGCCACCGCTGATGACGTCGGCAAGCGCGGATGCGTAACGTGAGTTGGCGTCGATGCACACCGGGTGTGGGTGGGTGATGGCGGCGTCCTTGCGTGCGAGTTCGCCCGCGTGTGCGGGGTTGCGCCAGTATGCGATAGCCAGCGGTGAAATGCGCATGAGCGCGCCGTTGGCCTGGGAATTCGGGTTCGGCGCGCGTCGTAACAGCGCCGCCGTCGTAGCGTCCCCGATATCGAAAGCATCGGAATTCGCCCAGCGCACATAGGACTCACGAACGTCGGTGGCATCGTAGCCTTCGCAGCGCACCAGTGAGCGTGCCAGTGCCAGCGCCATCTCGGAGTCATCGGTGGGCTGACCAGCGGCGATATTGTGGGTGCCGCCATCGGCAAGTTCGCGAACACCGTGTGGGTAGCGCTGTGCAATCTCCTCAGCACTGCAAAACTCCACCAGCGCCCCGAGATTATCGCCAATGACCTGGCCATAGAGCACACCGCGGGCACGGTCGAGGACGCGGGCGAAAGCATCGGAATTGTGAATCACGGAGTGTCTCCTACAGAGCTTGAATGGTGTCGGCGATTTTACCGAGGACCTGCTACAACGCCGCTACAGCCCCCGCGAGAGATTCCAGCGCAGAACCGCAGGCCGGTCATGGTAGCGACCAAGCACGGACAGGGATGCGGTATTCAAGGGGAAGGACTGGCCCAGTTCAATGGGCAGTTCCAACCAAGCCGTTGTGAGCGCACGCAGCGAGTGACCGTGGGCGAACAAAATCGCCTTGTCTTCACCCGATTCACGAACCCTTTTGACTACACGTTCAACGCGCTCACGGACTTCTTCCGCGGTTTCGCCATTGGGCACACCGTGAGTCCAAATCTGCCAGTCAGGAACAGTCTTTTGCACTTCCTTCGAGGTAATCCCCTCGTAGTCGCCGTAGAACCATTCCGCGAGATCCTCTTCGACTTCGAAGTCGTGGAATCCTGCCAATCGAGCGGTCTCTTGGGCACGCTGGCGGGGTGATGCCAGCACTAGCCCAAAGTCCTTCGGATCCAGCCAGCCGTTCAGGGCCTCGGCTTCTTCCCGACCGTTGTCAGTCAGAGGAAGATCAGTTACCGATGTGTGCTGTCCAGTGCGCGACCACTCAGTTTCGCCGTGCCGCACGAGATATAAATCAGTCATAGTTCCAGCCTAGGCTTATCTGAAAGTGCGGTTAGCCGCGGCAGCCCTGCTAGCCCATCACGGGGTCACGGATCCGGCTACGACCGCTGCTTAAGCGTCTCCACTGCACGGTCGGCGAGCTCCTCGCCAGCACCGTCGTAGAGGTAGACGGCCATGTCGGCACCAACGTTGAGAAGCTGATCCTTAAACCTCTGCACCTTAGTGGTGGTAGCAACCACGGCTTCGGTGTCCTGCTTACGGATGTTCTGAATCATCGCGTAGGTCTCAGCGTGCTCAGACAGCGCCAACACGTACAGCGCTGGTTTCTTCTCCAGCTCGATGTGGTGCCAGAGCTCTGGGTCTGTCACATCGCCTGGGATGACCTGGTAGCCCTGCTCGCGCAGCTCTTCGATGCGATCCTCGTCGAAATCAACACCGAAGACGTTCATGCCGTACTCGTTGACCAACCTGCCGTAGACACCAACGCCGACTCGCCCCATACCCATGATGAGAGCATCGGCGCTATCAATAATGACCTTTGCCTCTTCTGGCACCAGGCGGTCCTCTGGGGTTTCTGGGACGAACTTCTGCAGGAAGCTGACAATCTTGTCTTCGTGCGGGGCCATCAGCGAGCTGGCAATGAAGCTACCCGCCACGGCGACTGCCATAATCGAGGTCCATTCTTCCGGCAGAATGTCCTGTTGCGTCGCCGCCGCCATCACAATTAGGCCGAACTCCGAGTAGTTACTCAACGTCAGCCCCGCCAGCGCACTCGTGCGCAGCGACAGTCCCATGCGCTTGAGAATCCAGATGAAGATAGTGGCCTTGAGCACCAGGAACAGCACCATAATCGCAGCGATGACGTAGCCGCCCGCGCTTGGCAGACCACCGAGACCAATCTCGATAAAGAACGCGACCAGCAGTAGCTCACGAATACTAATCAGTGCTTCCGACAGACGGTCAGAAATTGGGTGCGAAGACAGCAGAATACCGGCGACCAGGGACCCCAGCGAGCCAGAGAGCCCTGCCAGTTCGAAAGCCGAGTAAGAAGCCACTGCAATACCAATACCGGTGAGAACCAGCAGCTCAGTGCGGAACATGCGGTTGGGAAGCCGCGCCGCCAGCGGGCGAATGAAGAACAATAGTGGCAGCGCCAGCGCCCACAGCTCCGGGGTCTTACCCGACGATGCCACCAGCACGCCGACCGCAATGATGTCCTGCAGAATGAGTACACCAATCGCGATACGTCCGATGGCCGAAGCACCGCGGTTCTGCTCCTCCAAGTGGCTCATCACAAACACCGTCGACGAAAATGAAGTCGCGATGCCGATGTAAATTAGCGCGGTCACCGACAGTCCCGTGAGCTCACGCAGCGGCAAGAAACTGGCGACACCGAACAGCACGGCAAAAACTACCGTGTTTAAAAACGCGTGGCCAAGCCCCGAAAAGACCACTCGTGGCGCCACGATATCCTTCGGATTTAGCTTCAGACCGATTGTGAACAGCAAGGTGGTAACACCAAGCTCGGCCAGCGAATCAATGAACGGGATTTCCTCAAGCCCCATTGCATGAACGGCAAAACCGGCCCCAAGGAAACCAATCAGCGGCGGCAGCCGAAGCAACGACGCACCGAGTCCGCCGATAATCGAAAACAGTATTGCTGTTAGGTATACGGATTCCACCCATCAAAGATATCAGCTGACACTACCGATTGATGCAGTGGCTAACCATTAACAGATTTTTAACACCAAACCGGGGTTAGCTTCTTGGGAGTTAGCGCCGGTACGGGACCTCGCCCAACGCAATCGGCTGCGGGTGCTCTGTAACCCACTCGATTGTCGCCTCCGTCAGCGCATCAATGTCCGCCTCACCAGCTTTGCGCTGCTTTACGACGGCCATGGCATCCTCGGCGGCCCCAACCGTCTCCAGCCAGAAGTCGATCATCTTGGCATAGTCTTCGTCCCAGTTGACGTAGCCCATCTCCAGCGCTTCGTACCCGAGCCGGCCCACGATGCGGATAACTTCGCCCTGCACAGTCGCGGCTGGGCCACCACCCGGCACCAGGTAGTTCCAGAGGTATCGGAACTGGCCGTTGATCGACTTGTCTGCGGGGACAATAATGTCGCTGTGGCCGTCGTGAGGCGTGATTTCCTGCGGGCGGTCAGCACCGATGCGCTCATATAGTCGATCCATGACTGGCTGGTACTTGTCGCGCTGCTTGTCTGACAGGCGGTTGTAGCGGCGACCGAACTTAGTGAACTCTTCGCGAGCTTCGTCGTCGATTTCCGAACCCGCGTCCAGGAGCACCTCGATACTCGCTAGGACTCGACTGAGGGAATCGATATCGGCGGTAGCGACGGCCTCTTTGAACGCTGTCCGGCCGTGACCGAGGCGGTTCTCGCGGTGAAGGTCAGCGCCATTTTCCAACAGCAACGCAATGGCCTTGGGCTGATGGCTCTTCGCTGCCATAAAAAGCGGAGGATACTTACCAGCTTCAGTGTCCGCACCGCCTTCGAGCAGGACTTTCATCCTGTCGATGTCGCCCCGATTGGCATGCTCTGCCAGCGCGGTCTTACCGAACCGGTTCTCGGCGTTGACGTCGAGCCCCTGATCAACGAGCCGCGCATGAGCTCTGGCGGGGTGCCACGGAGCGCTAGTGCAGTGTCCTTGCTGTAGCCAAAGACTGCGTCGAGAGCGCATGTGTCATAGACGGCCTTCAGCGCATCCAGGTCACCGGCTTCGAGCAGTTCTTCGAAATCTTCGACCAGTTTCTTCCGCTTCCGTGGCATGCAGTTTCCCCTTTACTTACTGCCCTCGTCAGTGGACAGCGCAGCCACGAATGCCTCCTGCGGCACCGAGACCGAACCGATGTTCTTCATGCGCTTCTTACCGGCCTTCTGCTTCTCCAACAGCTTGCGCTTACGGGAGATGTCACCGCCGTAGCACTTAGCAAGGACGTCCTTGCGCAGTGCACGGATGTTCTCGCGGGCGATAATCTTCGAACCGATTGCAGCCTGAACTGGGACTTCGAACTGCTGGCGAGGAATTAGCTCGCGCAGCTTCTTGGTCATCTTGTTGCCGTACCACTGCGCGTTATCGCGGTGGACGATAGCGGAGAATGCATCGACGGCCTCGCCCTGCAGGAGGATGTCCACCTTGACCAGGTCGGCAATCTGCTCGCCGGCATCTTCGTAGTTCAGCGAAGCATAACCCCTGGTGCGGGACTTCAGCATGTCGAAGAAGTCGAAGATAATCTCGCCCAGCGGCATCTTGTAGCGCAGTTCCACGCGGTCCTCAGACAGGTAGTCCATACCACCCATTTCGCCGCGCTTCTGCTGGCACAGCTCCATGGTGGGGCCAACGAACTCGCTTGGCACGACGATGGTGCACTTAACCATCGGCTCGTAAATCTCGCGGAGCTTCCCCTCCGGCCAGTCACTCGGATTGTGAACAGTGACCTCGGTGCCATCCTCAGTGACCACGCGGTAGACAACGTTCGGGGCCGTCGAAATGAGATCCAGGTCGAACTCGCGCTCCAGTCGGGCGCGGGTGATCTCCATGTGCAACAGGCCCAGGAAGCCCCCGCGGAAACCGAATCCGAGGGCCACCGAAGTCTCAGGTTCGAATGTCAACGAAGCGTCGTTAAGCTGGAGCTTTTCCAACGCATCACGCAGGTCAGGATAGTCCTGCTGAGAGATTGGGAACAGACCGGAGTAGACCATCGGCTTTGGCTCTGCGTAGCCTTCCAGCGGCTCCTCCGCCGGTGTGGCGTTCAGCGTGACGGTGTCACCGACCTTGGACTGACGGACGTCCTTCACACCGGTGATGAGGTAACCGACCTCGCCGACGCCGAGGCCCTTACACTTCTTCGGCTGCGGCGAGACGATGCCGATTTCCAACAGCTCGTGCTTAGTTCCGGTGGACATCATCTGAATGACTTCACGCGGCTTGAGCTGCCCATCAACAACACGGATGTACGTGACCACACCACGGTAGGTGTCGTAGACCGAGTCAAAAATCAGCGCACGAGCAGGTGCCTCCGGATCGCCGACCGGTGCCGGGACGAGCTCACAGACTCGGTCGAGCATTTCCGCAACGCCCTCACCGGTCTTGCCCGACACACGCATGACATCCTCCGGCTCACAGCCGATGATGTGCGCGATTTCCTCCGCGTACTTATCCGGATCCGCGGCCGGCAGGTCAATCTTGTTCAGAACCGGAATGATCTCCAGGTCGTTTTCCATGGCCAGGTACAGGTTGGCCAGCGTCTGCGCTTCGATGCCCTGAGCAGCGTCGACAAGCAGAATCGCGCCTTCACACGCCTCTAGCGCACGCGAGACTTCGTAGGTGAAGTCGACGTGACCAGGCGTATCAATCAGATGCAGGACAATCTCTTCGCCCGCGTGCTCGCCGGTGCGCGGAACCCACGGCAGGCGCACGTTCTGAGCCTTAATGGTGATGCCGCGCTCGCGCTCAATATCCATGTTGTCGAGGTACTGATCGCGCATATCGCGTGCTTCAACAACGCCCGAGAGCTGCAGAATTCGGTCCGCCAGGGTGGACTTACCGTGGTCAATGTGCGCAATAATGCAGAAATTTCGAATCCGTGAGGGGTCCGTAAAAGTCTGCTCCGCAAAATTCTTGGTCACGTTGGGTCTACTCCGAAAAATAAAGACGTTATGGGCATTGGGGCGCGGCGTTGGCCGACCCATATGCGCCGGCCTCGAAAACCGACCAGCCGGGCTTAAATACAATCACGCACAATCTTACCTATCGATTCCCTCCGCACTAAACCTCTAGACTTAGATTCCATGAGCTCCACTTCGTCCACCGATCAAAATGAACGCGAAAGCTGGCCACGCCGCCTGCGTAATCGCATCAGCGCGCGTCTTTTCGCCGGTACCGAGTGGTTCCGTGGCCCCGACACACTCGACGAGGCGCTGTTTAAGCTCAACATGCAGCTAGGACTCGCCCAGGACACCTCGCTTTCCGACGAGTCCAAGGAGGCCCTACTTCGACTGCGAGATTCGGTGACCATCGCGCGTCCGACCGCGGAGCTGGCCCGTACAATCGTCTACAGCCCCGACATGGATGGTCAGGCCGACCCCGGCGAAGTGGTATGGATTCCGCTGCAGCTCGAAGGTGAAAATGCTGCCCTGCGCGAGCGCGCTGTGGTCGTGGTTGGGCGCCATGACCAGTACCTATTGGGCATGCTGATTTCCACCCGCAGCGAGCACAGTGAGCATCCGGAGTGGCTATTTATCGGCAGTGGGTTCTGGAATGAAGACCCCAAGCCATCGTGGGTTCGCATGGACCGTATCTTGCTCATCCCAGAATCGGGTATTCGCCGCGCAGGTGCGATGATGCCCCGTAGGCGCTTTGAGCTCATCGCCGCCCGGCTGCGCGGGGACTACGGCTGGAATTAGCCGCAGCTGGAATTAGGCAGCGGCTGGTATTAGGCAGCGCTGTTTGCTAAGATTCTGCAAGTTGTTTACCGTTGCGTTCCTTTGCGGCGAGCGCGGGCAGGACCTTGGGTTCGCGTTTTCATCGCCGTATAAGCGCAGTGCATGGTTTTATCCCGCTGGTTAATTAGTTTGAACGGCAGGGATTCGAGCCAAAATTTGTACTGTGATCAGGACTTTTCTTGGTGGCGGGCGGTAGCAATTCCAACTACTACGGATACAAGAGGTATTCACGATGGCAAACATCAAGTCCCAGATCAAGCGCAACAAGACCAACGAGAAGGCTCGCCTGCGTAACCAGGCTATCCGCTCTGCAGTCCGCACCGAGATCCGCAAGTTCCAGGCTGCTGTTGAGGCTGGCGACAAGGCTGCTGCTGAGGCTCAGCTGCGCGTTGCTTCCCGCAAGCTGGACAAGGCTGTCACCAAGGGCGTCTTCCACCGCAACACTGCGGCTAACAAGAAGTCCGGTATGGCTAAGGCTTTCAACAAGCTGGAGGGCTAATTCCCTTTTGGCGCTGTGCCGTTCTTGTGGCGCTTGTGCCGTGAAATTAACCGCTTCCTGCTATTTTCCGATTTCATTTCGGATGTGGCGGGAGGCGGTTTTTATTATTTAACCCCAACGCGAGTTAGTGGCTGCGTTTATGGCTGGCGGCGGTGGGGCGATGCGAGTTACTGACTACGTTTATGACAAAAATGGCCTGAAAAATGGCTTGAAAGTGTCATAAACTCACACAGTTTCACATTTGCAGCCCGTAAATTTTAACGCCGATGGGACGAATGGGCCAGCTCCGCGATACGAAGCACCGACTGTTCCAGCGATAGTTCCGGCGTCGATGAGGCTCCCTTGGTGTCTGCATCCAGCTGTGCCGCGACAACCACAGCGCGAGCAACCGCCGGGGTTGACCAGGCAGATGCCAACCGCTGAGTTTTCTCCAACTTCCACGGCGGCATGCCATAGCGGTGGGCATCTCTACGCGCATTGACACCACGTGCACCGTGGAGCCGAGCTACATCACCAACCATTCCCGTGATTGCAGCCGACAGCAGTGCCGGTGCCATGCCCAGCTGCAAGGCACGGCGCATCTTGGCCAACGCTTCCCCACCCCGGCCGCGCAGTGCGAGCTCGGCAATCTCAAAGCCCGAAACCTCCGCCGAAGCACCGTAGTAGGTGCGCACTGCTTCCGAGGTGACCTTGCCCGCGGTATCCGCACACAGCTGGGAAATGGCGGTGGCCAGCTCGCGGAGGTCTGAACCGACCGCATCCAGGACGGTATCGATGACGTCGCGACGCACCTTAACCCCGTGTGAGGCGAACTCTTCGCCAACAAAACCGGGCAAGTCGTTTCGCTTGAGCGGTTGAGCTTCGAAAAAGCGGACCCCCAACTTGCGCAGGTCAGCGACCATCTTTTTCTGACGCCCCTCACCGCTGTGAAGGAGAATCAACGTGATGCCCGGCGCGGGATCCTTAACCGAATCCATCAACAGCTTGGCAGGCTCTTTGCCGGCGTCTTGGCAGTCGGTGACAACCACGATCCGGTCATCTCCAAACAACGAAGGGCTGAAGAGCTCCACGGCATCGACAGTGGTCATGTCCCCTGCGCGGATGGTGGTCACAGGCACCGAGCGTCCACCCGGATCGGACTCCGTTGCTGCCTGCGCGCGGACGGCAGCGACAATGGCGAGGCGGGCGCGGTCTTTCAGCAGCTCCTCTTTGCCCACAATCAAATTCACGGGTGCGACGGCGCTCAATCCCGACCTCTTTTCCGCGTTAATTCCTGCGACTGTTGTTTCTAGCCTACGGGACAGCCCGGATTTCACCTTCCTCGCCAGACTTCACCATTGGAATACAGGGCTTGCGGCCCATCTCGCTGCGGGCACACCACAGGAATCTGCTCGGGTGTCATTACGGTTTCTCGCACGCGCGGACCACACTCGCGAGCGATAAACCACTGGGGTGAGCGGCCTGATTGGGACGGTTGGCCGCTCACGGATTCAGCGATGTACGACGGGGACTCCACCGCCACGGTTTCTGTCGTGGGGTTATTGGTGGTGTCATCGAGCACCTGGACGTACCCCGCCTCTTCCTCGGTGAGTCCGAGTGCAATTCGGCACTGCCGGCTGAGCGAGGTCGGTGCAGGGTAACCAACCGATGCCACATGGTTGGCGGGTTCTCCGACAGCCTCCGCGTGAATGAGAACAACCTGGTTCTTCTCCGCACAGGCCGCAACCTTCCACCCCTGTGGGGCACGCGCAATGTCCAGCCCGAACACCCAAATAACCGCGTAACTACAGACGGCAAGTACCACTGCGAAGCAACCAGCGCGGAGCGCAAGACGGGGCCACGCCCAGAGCGCCGTCAAGCATGCGAACGTGAGCGTGCAGGAGATGACCAACGTGACCGTCCCAGTGGCGGGCGCGACGATTCCCGCAGCGAGGCGTGCGACCTGATGAATCCACCATGCGCACGGCGCGGCGCACCAGAGCAGCGCACTGACCAGCCAATTGAGATGCAGTGCGGCGGCAACGGCAGCGAGCGAACCAGCGATAGTAACCGGTGCGACGGCGGGCGCGGCGAGGAGATTGGCGAGCAGTGAGACGTGACTAATTTCGCCGATAAGGAGCGCCAACACGGGCATGGTGACCACGTGTGCGGCAATCGATACGGCGACGGCGCGGACTACTGGGGCGGGCCAGGTACCCATAACGGTGGTGGCGGACAGGCGTCTGGCAAGGGGCTCGGCAAGAAGGACTAACCCGGCGGTGGCTGCGACCGAGAGGGCGAAGCCCACTGATACCGATAGGTCTGGAGCCAGGAGAATCAACCCAATAATGCCAGCCGACAGCGCCGCGATGGCCTGGCCAGCTCGTCCTACAAGAATCGCCAACAGCCCAATGCAGCCGGTGACCACCGCGCGTAGCACTGACGGTTCTGTACCCACAATTGCCACAAAGCCATACAGGGCAAGCGCGGCGACTGCGACGCGCACCCGCGGTCCAGCCCACGAAAACACGGCTACAACAGCCCCGATAACAAGCGCAACGTTCGCTCCAGAGACTGCTGATAGATGTGAAAGCCCAGAGGCAGTCATCATGTCGCCGTCGTTGAGGCTAAAGCCGCGCTCATCGCCGATGGCCATGGCGGGAATCAGGCGGTCGGGACCAACGGGAAGATTCTGCGCCGAGTCAAAGAGCTGCTGGCGCACCTGAGCTGCCAGCCCCTGCGGTGGCGCGATGACCTCAACATCGCCACGCAGATTCAGCTGGATACCACTAATGCAGGGTTTGCTGGCCACACGTATACCGGCTGTGGATTCAACTACGGCGTCTCTCGTGACCGCCAACAGTGACTCGTCTCCGAAAACCGACACCTGCCCCGGAAGGCCCTCGATGCGGGCCTTCGCGCTGGCCCCGAACTCGGTAGCTTTCGGCTCGGTGACGAGGCGCAATTGCACTTTCGACATCCCGCCAATGTCGTCATAGAGCTCGTGGGCTCGGGCTTGCGCTATGCGGATTCGCGTGGCCACCGCAACACTGGCCACCGCCACAGCTGGCACCACGATAGTGGCGATTGCTCGCCAGCAGGAGGTCACCGCACCTCTTCCCCATCGCCACGACCAACGCTGCCACGCCCACGGCAACACCACCGCAGTCACGATCGCGCACGGTGCCACAACTATCGCCCATTCTGGGCGCATGATCACTGCCACCGCAGTCGCCCACGCCAACACCGCTGCTGGCACTAGCCGCACATCGAGCCCAGCACGAGCGCGCAGGTCAGACGGTGGCGGCATCGCGCAGAGCCTCTACCTTCGCCGGGCCGATTCCCGGAACCTCCTCAAGTGCGTCGATACTCGCAAAAGGCCCGTTCTTTTCACGAAAGTCAATGATTTTGGTCGCTGTTGCGGGTCCAATCCCGGGCAGTTCCTCCAGCTGCGTAGCAGTGGCGGTGTTGATGTTGATCTTTCCGTCAGAGTCACCCGGGCCAGCCCCGCCTGCAGCACCGGCGCCAGAACCGCCAGAAACATCGGAACCACCCTCCGCCGTTCCTGCTGGCAGCGCCTCTGTCCCGACCACAATCTGTTGACCATCAACCAACGGTGCCGCCAGGTTCACGCTGGCAGGATTAGCCTCCGGCAAAAGCCCACCCGCACGCTCAATTGCCTCCACCACCCGCGCACCCACTGGCACCTCCACCACGCCTGGATTCACAACCAATCCCACCACCGACACAATCAACGGCCCCATCTGTGCCTGAGCGTTAGTCTCCTTTCCCGCACCGGCTGGCGTCTCCGCTGGGTTTTCGGTCGTCTCCGGTGTCGTCCCCGCGACAGCCGCGTCCTGCACCGCAGGCATCTCCACCTGCGGCGTCGACGGCCACACCACCGCAGCGATTACTCCCAAGGCCAACACCGCAATCACAATGCACGCAGCCATCGCCACCCGCGGCGTCACCACCGCCCGGCGCGTGGAAAAGTCCACCGCCATGCGCTTGTCTTGATCAATCGGTTCCAGATAGTCCGCCAGCCGATTCCGCAAATTCGTCACGATGCGCACACTAGCGCCCCGCCCCACATGCCACCTCGACGAAAGCACTCATCGAGGCGCCATCTGTGGATAAAAATTGGCCTGTGGGGGTTATCCACAGGCCACATCATCTTCGCAGTTCAGCAACTACTTCTTCTTCTCGTCGCCGTCATCATCACGCTTGTTGCTTGACGACGACTCCCGCGATTTCTCCCCTTCGGTGCCAAATACAGCTCCCTCGGGATCGGACTTATCGCGCAGCGCCAAATCAGAGATAGCCTTCGCCAGACGCTCAGCTTTATCCAGAGCTGCTTGGCGATTCTCACTCCACGTTGGCAATTTAGAAACCGCCGTGGTGAAAAGCGGAATTCCCTGTTCATTAGTCACTACTGTGCGATGGATTCGTTTACTGCGGTTGCGACTGGCAGCCGGATTCTCAACTACCTTCACCGCAGCCTGATCGGTGATCGGCTCACCTGGGTCTGTGGTGCCAGCGTTTTCAGCCGAACCGTCCGTGTCAGCAGAGTCACCGGAATTGTCTATGTTCCCGGAATCGTCGTCTACCGCGTCTGCAGCCACAGCATCAACAGCAGGCGCGTCACTCTCCTCCACACTGTGGAGCAGCGCTGTCACGCCCATCTCTGTTTCAAAATCCATGGCATTCGAATCAATCGAGCCACCGGAGACCATGCCAACTGCATAGGCTCCCTGCCCGACATGAGCGGTAAGAGACTCCGGCAAATCCAGGATTCTAAACCGGGTATCGTCGGCTAGCTCTTCGGCAAGCATGGCCTGGAGCTCGTGAACGTCGTCAAGCGCATCGGAATGATGCAGCAATACCGCAGGCGGACGGTTCGCCGATGACGCGGACCGCACCATCTTCGTGGCGAAATCCACCATGCGCTGCTTGACCTTCGCCTCTGTCCGGCACTTGGCGACCAGCGCTAGTGAGCCATCTTTAATACCGACGATGGGCTTGATCGCGAGGGCTGTGGAGAGCATCGCTTGGCCTGCGGAGATGCGACCGCCACGGCGCAGCGAATCAAGCTTTGGTACGAACAACCAGAGTCGATAGCGCTGCAGCACATCACGGGCGACGTCGGCAACCTCATCACGACTGGCCCCGGCCCTCGCGGCCTTGGCTGCCGCGATGGCAGCGGCACCGACTCCAGCTCCGACGGTGTCGGTATCGATGACCGTCACACGGTCCAGCGCACCAGCAGCGGTGACAGCGTTAGACCAGGTCGCGGACATTCCCTTGCCAAGATGCAGGGCGACAACGCCAGCGTCAGAACCATCCTTGTTGGAACATTCCAGCGCACGCGCATATGCGGCGCACAGCTTCAGTGGACTGACTGCCGACGTAGTGACGGCGTCTTCATTGATGTCATGGCCGATGGGAACCACGGTGATGTCGAGCTTGCGGGCAACCTCAGGCATCAGGCACGCGGTGTCATCGACAACAATGCGAACGCGACCGTCACCGGGCATGGCGGCCTCCTGAAAAGTCAGAAACCTGCGGCTCCCGCTCACGGACCTTCGCATTAAAAGCATTGAGGTACCACGAGGTCTCACCATTGACGCGCGTGCGCTGCTCCATTTCGACCCACGCAGTGTTGCCCAGGCCGTTGAACGTGCTGAAGTAGTCGCGCGGCATCTGCAGCAGGGCTGCGGTAGCGGCAGCAATGGCACCACCGTGGGATACGAGCACAAAGGTATCCGACTCCCAATCGGGGTTGGCCGTTAGCTCAGCAATGACCGCCAGCATTCGGTTGGAAACCTCAAAACGGGTCTCGCCGCCCTTGGGCGCCCAGTTGAGATTATGGCGCCAGTGATCACGCATCCCGGGAAACGCGGAGTCAATCTCGTCGTAGGTGCGCTCTTGCCATTCACCGAGGTTGGTCTCACGCAGGCGCTTATCAAAACTCAACTCTGCACCGGTGGCCTCAGCTAGCGCACGGGCGGTGTCGGCTGCCCGGGTCAGGTCAGAGGACACGATTTTTGTGATTCGCGGTTCAGCCTCCGCCAGGTACTGCGCCGCAGTACGGGCTTGCTCGCGACCAACGTCGGAAAGCTGCGTGTCCAGCTGTCCCTGAATGCGGCCGGTAGCGTTATACGATGTCTGCCCGTGCCGCAGCATAATCAGGCGACGTCGAGCGGCAACATGTGCCTCGCGTGAGCCCGCCACAATTAAAACTCGTCCGTGTCCGGGTTTTCGGCAGCCAGCGGAATCTCGTCGATGGAACGAGCATTGCGGGCGGAATCTTCGCCGTCCTCGTTGGTCGGCTGCTCGATGCCCTCGACCTCGATGCGCGGGCAATCGCGCCACAGTCGATCCAGGCCGTAGAAGTCGCGTTCTTCACTGCGGAAGACATGCACGACAATGTCGCCGTAATCCAGCAGCGCCCAACGTCCCTCACGGACACCTTCGCGGCGAACCGGCTTTGCGCCGAGGTCACGCAGATCGTCCTCAATTTCGTCGACGATTGCGGCAACCAGACGCTCATTGTCAGCACTGACCAGGACGAATGCGTCCGTAATCACCACCGGGCCAGAGACGTCGAGAACAACGACGTCCTCACCCTTTTTGCTATCGGCGGCCTTCGCCGCGGCGGTCGCCAGCTCAATGGCGCGTGGTTGTGCAGTCACGAAAGACTTCAGCTCCTTGTGATTTAAAAGTCGTGAAAAACAGCGTTTGTACTTGTAACTTACCGTCTCAGCGGGATTTTGCTAACTTTCAGTCCGCGGTATCGGACTTCGCATCCACCGGCGCCGCATCCACCGGCGCCGCGTCCTCGGAGGTCGAGTTCACCGATGCGGGCCCCACAGAACCAACCGTGCCCTCAGCAGACTGGTACAGACCACGCTTAGCGATGTACTGCACCACCCCATCCGGCACCAAGTACCAAACAGGGCGTCCTGCCTCCGCACGCTTTCGACAGTCGGTGGAAGAAATAGCCATCGCGGGAATTTCGATCAGGTGCAACCGCGAGGCGTCGATTCCTTTCAGATCCTCTGCACGCAGGTGAACTCCTGGGCGAGTGACACCGACGAACGTTGCTGCGTCGAACATCTCCTCCCAGTCCCGCCACGTCATAATCTTCTGCAGCGCATCGGCACCGGTAATGAAGAACAGATCCGCGTTGGGATATATGACCTTCAAATCCCGCAGCGTATCGACGGTATAAGTCGCACCCGGACGGTCAATATCAACCCGCGAGACCGAAAACTGTGGGTTCGACGCGGTGGCAATGACCGTCATCAGGTAACGGTCTTCGCTGTGAGAGACCTTCCGGCCGCGCTTTTGCCACGGTTCACCCGTGGGCACGAAAAGCACAAAGTCAAGGTCAAAACGGTCTGTCACCTCGCTCGCGGCAACCAGGTGACCATTGTGGATGGGATCAAAAGTGCCACCCATTACGCCAATGCGCTGCCGGGGCGCTTCCGCCGACTTCGCTGTCAACGCGGCGTGTACTCGTGACCGCACACTTTTCTTGCGCTTAATCATGACTGGCACTTTACCTGGGCGCTACGGACGAGTCTGTCCACGACCGGCCAGAACCCACTTGCTGCTGGTCAGCTCCGGCAGCCCCATGGGCCCACGGGCATGCAGCTTCTGAGTGGAAATACCAATCTCTGCGCCGAAACCGTACTGCTCACCATCGGTGAACGCAGTGGAGGCATTGACGCTAACGGCAGCAGCATCGACACGGTCGACGAACTCCTGGCACACGCCCCAGTCACGTGCAGAGATAGCCTCCGTGTGACCCGAGGAGTACTCAGTGATGTGATCCGTCGCGGCCACCACACCGTCGACGATGCGCGCTGCAATGTCTAGCGAGAGGTACTCATCCGACCAGTCTTCCGCCGTCGCAGGAATGACCTCACCAGTCCACCCAGAGGCCGCCAGATTATCGACATCGCCGTGGACCGCAACGCCAGCGTCGGCAAGCGCGTCCAAAATGCGGACCTGATCCTGCGCGGACAGCGCCGAGTCAATGAGAACCGTTTCAGTGGCGTTACAGACGCTCGGACGGCGGGTCTTGCCGTTAATCATCAGCGCAATCGCCTCGTCGATATCGGCGGAAGCATCGATGTAGATGTGGCAGTTACCGGTACCGGTCTCAATGGTCGGCACCGTTGCCTTCGTCACGACGGCCTCAATCAGACCGGCACCGCCGCGCGGAATCACTACGTCAACCAGGCCGCGGGCAGTGATGAGATCTTGCACGGAATCGTGGGTCTCACACGGCAGCAGCTGAACAAGGTCCTCCGGTGCATCGTGGTTGGCCAGCACCTCACGCAAAACCGCGACCAGCTGCGTGTTGGAGTGGACGGCCGACTTGGAGCCGCGCAGCAAGGCCACGTTGCCCGACTTCAGCGCCAGACCAAAGGCATCGACAGTAACGTTCGGGCGAGCCTCGTAGACCATGCCCATCACGCCCAGCGGAACGCTGACCTGGGAAAGCTTAATGCCGTTAGGAAGAGTGCTGCCCCGCAGCACCTCGCCTACCGGATCCGGCAGGGCCGCAACCTGGCGCAACCCACCGGCAATACCCTCAACACGATCGGCGTCAAGACGCAGGCGATCCAGCAGGGAGTCACTAAAACCACGGGCCTTACCGGCCTCGATGTCCTTGGCGTTGGCTACCAGAATCTCTTCAGTACGGGCGACCAGCGCATCTGCTGCGGCCAGCAGGAGCTCGTTCTTGCGTGCCGACGTAAAGCGAGCCAGCTCTCCCGCGACAGCCTTGGCACGCTGTGCCTTATCTAAAACCTCGGCGCGCTCAGCAGCACGCTCCGGACTAAGAGCCGAATCCTCGGCAATGCCCTGTTGATTGGTGTTAGCAGTTTCGTTCGTTTGAGCAGTCATGCCTACCAGCATAACTAGAGTGAGACATCATTTGAGGGAATTAGCTCAGCAACCCAAGGAAAGATGTAATTCATCAACAGCAGGAACACGATGACGGCAATCACGATGGTGATGATCGCTTTCACCCACCACGGACCCGGCAGGGATCGCCAAAAAGCTGCGTACATCTAGTTGACCTCCTTGGTCTCAACACCGGCGAGAACCGCGTGAATAATGAGCCGATGAGTGTTGTCCCACTGCGGATGGCAGGTAGTCAGCGTAAGTAGAGTCGCGTTACCGACCGGATTGAGGACATCGGCGCGGTCTGGAGTGACAATGTGCTGGCCGGGAATCTCGGGGACGTTAGTTCCTTCTGGCACGCAGTCGAAGCTTTCCCCTGCGCCAGCCATACCGTCGACCGGTAATACCTTGTAGCGGTAAATAGCATCACGCGTCTCTACAGTGATGTCATCGCACGTCTGCAGGCGGTCAATGTTGTCAAAGGGAGCTCCGTGGCCGTCACGATGGGCGGCATAAGAACTGTTGCCCACCTGCCCCGGAAGGGCTGTGCTCGGATAATGGCCGGGGCCACCGCGCAAAACTTCCTGAGAGACACCTTCGAATACGACCAAATCGCTAAAACCGGCCTTTGGAGCGGAAATCATCGCCACCGCAGAGCCAGGCACCCAAGAGCCCTCAACAGCTGGCTCCGTGCCTTCTGGCGCCTGAGCTGAGGCCGATGCCGGTGCGGACCATGCCTGCTGCAGCTCATCACGAGCCTGCTGCTGAGCTTTCCCGGTTTCAAGACCAGACCAGTACAGCAGATAAAAGGCGAAGAGCGCCACCATCACTCCAGCGGTCAAGAGCAACTCGCCGATGACGCCAATAATTTTCGATAACACACTTAGGATTATGCCCGAAAGTTCCTCATCCAGGCAGTCCGCGCTCAGGCACTCCTCCCCCAGCCAGTCCGCACTCAGCTAGTCCCCACTCAGCCGGTCTTTGCCGAGGCACCTCTGTCCGGGCGCGCCCAGGTGCGCGTCTTTAAGCGCTGCAGCTCTCAGCGCAACGCTCTCCTAAGCGCGGGAGGCGAAATCCGACAGGTAGTCGGCATGGACGACAGGCTTCTGCATGTCATTCGGCAATTCCTCGGTGTGGTAGCCGATCATGCCCAGCAGTTCTTCAGAGTCATAGTTGACCTCGCCGCGGCCGATGACCTCACCGCTCGGGCCAATCAGGTCGACGATGTCACCAGCGGAGAACTCACCGTCAACCGAGGTGATACCGACCGGGAGCAGCGACTTGCGCATGCGGGTCACAGCGTCGACCGCGCCGGCATCCAGGCGAAGCAGGCCCGAGCTATCCGCTGCGTAGAGCATCCAGAACTTCCAGGCGCTCAAGCGGTTGTCCTTCGCGGCGAAAGCGGTTCCCACATCTGCCTGGTCCAGTGCTCGCTCAATGTTGGACGCCGAAGTCAGCAGCACCGGCACCCCAGCACGCGAAGCCAGGCGTGCGGCAGACACCTTCGAGGCCATTCCACCGGTGCCCAATGCCCCACCGTCACCGGCGATAACACCACGCAAGTCGTTACCGCTGCGCACCTCTGGCACAAAGGTTGCACCTGGATCGGCCGGGTTGCGGTCGTAGAGGCCGTCGACGTCGGAAAGCAGAATCAGTGCATCGCAGTACGCCAGGTGACTGACCAGCGCGGCGAGGCGGTCGTTGTCGCCGAAGCGGAACTCCGAGGTCGCGACCGTGTCATTTTCGTTGACGATTGGCACCGCGCCCAGCTGGCGCAGGCGATCGATAGTGCGCTGGGCGTTGCGGGCACGCGAACGCACACCCGCATCGTCCGAGGTCAAAAGCACCTGTGCAGAAGTGCGACCATAGCGCAGGAAGGAGCGTCCCCACTCCTGTGCCAGGCGCACCTGCCCCACAGCTGCAGCCGCCTGCTTGGTCGCCAAATCAGAGGGACGGGAAGTCAGTCCCAGCGGCCCCATTCCAGATGCCACCGCGCCGGAGGACACAACGATGACATCGCTAATGCCCATACGCTTTTCCAGGGCATCGGCGATGAAGTCGATGCGCTCGGGATCGGTACGACCGTCGGGTCCGGTCAACGAGGAAGAACCAATCTTCACCACGACACGCTTCGCGGTCCGAATTGCCTCACGAGTCTCTGAATCGAAACCACCCTTGGTTCCCGGAGATAAATTCTCAGTCGCCTTTTCAATCTCAGCGACGGTGGACTCGGGATTGTCGTGAAGCAGCTCGTCGACCTCCTCACGGGAAATCGGCGCGTCCGATTCAGACTTCGGCGCGGTAGCTACCGGGGCATCTAATGCATCTGCTCCAGTGACGTCAACATCGTTGGCAACGGTGTCGGAAGGGATAACTGACTCACTCATTTCACTAATGGAAAACATGACGGTCTCATTTAATTCTGACCATATAATTGTTTAAACAATCAATGGCAAAATGCAAGTTTGAAGTCTTCGCTTGCCGACGACGCTGGCGCCAGCGCCTATGAGTACCGGTCGCGAATAGCCTCTTCGCCATCCCCGAAATCGTACTCGTCAATCAGACCACGGCGGGCCTGCGATGCACGCTTACGCTGCTCGGCGCTAGTGCGCTCGTTGACGTAGAGACGATCGTCGGTACCACGGCCACTCGGCACGAAGTCATCGGTGCCCGCGACCTGCTGCGGGTACCACTCGAAGGTGAGATAGGAAATCGTCACCGGGCAGCCAACCTTTGCCCCAGCCTTTGCCAGGGCATCTTCGACGCCAAGCTTGGCCAGGCGGTCAGCTAAGTAGCCGACTGCCTCATCGTTTTCGAAGTCCGTCTGGTTAATCCAGCGCTCCGGCTTACGGCCACGCACAATGAACCCATCTGGGGTATTCGAATCGCGCTCGATGGTGAAGTCCTCCGCGCCTTCGCGCTTCTTGCCACGCACACCTTCCGGGCGGATGACCGCACGGGGCTCCTGTTCTGTTGGCAACGGATGCGCCTTGCGGTAGGCGGCAATCTGATCCTTCAGGCCGTAGGTCAGCTCTTTGAGCCCCTCGTGCGTCACCGTGGAGATCTCATAAATTGGCCAGCCGAACTTCTCTAGCTCCTCGCGCTGCATGTCAATCATTTCGCGAGCGTCGGGCAGGTCAATCTTGTTCAGCACGATGACGCGCGGACGCTCTGCGAGATCCCCAAGCCCCACGTCGGCCTTCAGCACCGACTGGTAGTTGGCGAGTTCCGCCTCCAACGCCTGGATGTCAGAAACCGGATCGCGGTCCCCCTCCAGCGCAGCAGCGTCAACCACATGCACCAGCACAGCGCAGCGCTCAATGTGACGCAGGAAATCCAACCCGAGACCACGGCCTTCAGAAGCCCCCGGGATAAGACCCGGCACATCTGCGATGGTGAAGGACTCGTAGCCAACGTTGACTACACCCAGGTTCGGCTGCAGCGTAGTAAATGGGTAGTCACCAATCTTCGGCTTAGCAGCGCTCAAGGTGCTGACCAGCGACGACTTTCCGGCTGACGGGAAGCCCACCAGTCCAACGTCTGCCATGGATTTGAGCTCCAAGACAAGGTCCTTGGCCTCACCCGGCTCACCGAGGAGAGCGAAGCCCGGCGCACGGCGGTTCTTGTTCGCCAGCGCTGCGTTGCCCAGGCCACCGTAACCGCCCTCAGCGGCAATGAAGCGGGCGCCCTTACCGGTCATGTCCGCCAGCACTTCCCCATCCTCGGTCATCACAACCGTGCCCTCCGGCACTCCGAGAACCAGATCCTCACCACGAGCGCCGTTGCGGTGATCGCCCGCGCCCGGCTTACCGTTGGCAGCCTTGATATGGGGGTGAAAGTGAAAGTCCATCAGAGTGTGAATCTGGGGGTCTACCACAAGCACAATGTCGCCACCGTGGCCACCGTTACCGCCGTCGGGACCGCCGAGTGGCTTGAACTTTTCACGCAGCACCGAGTTACAGCCGTGCCCACCGTCGCCGGCCTGCAAATGCAGTACGACACGATCTACAAAACGAGACATAAAATCACACACACTTCCGAGCGGAGAGCCATCATCTAGTGCCTGGAGTAATGCCCTAATTTAAGCGAGCCGACGGGCAGAAGTCTAGGCGGTAACAAAACGCTGCCTCGCAACCTAACGGCGCGAAACAGTACATAAACAAAAAAAGAGCCGATTACCTTTCGCAGTGGGAAAGGAATCGGCTCTTTTGCAAGGCAGTTAAACCTGCCTCAAATTCAACGTTGCAGTAATCCTATGTGGACAACCGAGGGTTGTTCTTAGGAGTTATTCTCAACGATGCTGACAATGCGGCGGTTGCGGCGGGTACCGAACTCGACTGCGCCTGCCTTCAGAGCGAAGAGAGTGTCGTCGCCGCCACGGCCAACGTTCTCACCCGGGTGGAACGAGGTACCGCGCTGACGAACGAGAATCTCGCCTGCCTTAACCTGCTGGCCGCCGAAGCGCTTCACGCCGAGGCGCTTAGCTTCGGAGTCGCGGCCGTTAGCGGTGCTGGACGCACCTTTCTTGTGAGCCATGATTTTCTCCTAGGGAAAAGCTATTAAAAATTTCGGCGGTTTACTTGGAGACGCCGGTGATCTTCAGAACAGTGAGCGGCTGACGGTGGCCGTAGCGGCGCTTGTAGCCAGTCTTGTTCTTGTAGTGCATGCCGCGGATCTTCGGGCCCTTAGCGGCCTCGACGATCTCTGCGTTAACGGTAACGTTGGCAAGCTTGTCGGCATCCGCAATGACATCTGCGCCATCGACGAGCAGAACCGGGGTGAGAGCCACGGACGAACCCGGCTCACCCTCGATCTTCTCGACCTTGACGAGGTCACCTTCGGCAACCTTGTACTGCTTGCCGCCGGTCTTGACGATCGCGTACATAGGAGGGCTACCCCTTTATCTGAGAAACTCGACTCAAGGAATCTTTGTAATTCCTTGACTGGACAATGGAATTGCGATTAGTTGCGTGTGCAGAACACTTCAGGGGCATACCCGAAAGCCAAATCCGAGTAGATTTCCCCGCTCTGGTCGTTTCCTTACCACCAGCGCCTCAAGCACCAGTGGGCATGACCAGATACGCCTACTAATCAGCGACTGGTCAAGAGTAGCGAAAAATCCCCCTAAATTACAAACTGCCCAAGTAAGACCCTGTCCCCCATCGGTTTTCACGGTCTTCTCGGGCAGTTTCCGAAGCCACTTTCCACTCCCTGCTTCAGGAAGTGGAAAGTAGCCCCCTATCTGGCCTTATCCCAGATTTTTGATACCTATTTCTGACCGCTTCGGCGCACCGCACGACGCACGCGGCGGCGACGATTAGCCGATTGCGTCTCCGGCACCGAGCCACCGCGATTAGCCTGCTTCCGCTCTGGCTTAGTAGTGCGGTTGGAAGCGCTCTGTCGCTGCTTCGGCGCAGTCGCTCCGGCATCGCTTTGCGACGAGACCCTGCGCACCGCCCGACGGCGATTACGGCGAGCTCCCGTGCCCTGAACCGCTACCACTTCAACCCGCGACTTGCCCGAGCGACGGCTACCGCCACTGCGGTTGGCGCTGCGGTTACCGTCATCGCGGTTGTCTTTCGCACGATCTCCACCCTTGCTGCCTTCAGCGTCCGCCTTTGGCTTAGTGGACTCGAAGTCCTCGCGACGCGGTGCGCGATCCGAGCGGGAGTTACCGCGCGTCGGACGACGACGGCGTGGAGAACGCTCGAACGCCTCCTTCGCCTCCTCATAGGTCTGGGACTCCTCGGCCACAGCCTTACCGGTCTTGTTAGCGTTGCCGCTCTTGCCATCCTTGGCTGGCTCCCTCACATCTGTGGTGGAAGCTGCCTGAGACTCAGCCTGAGGCGCAGTGGTTTCATCCACAGCACTACGACGCACAGCGCGACGACGGCGACGTCGAGCGCTAGCGCTGCTGGAGCGTTCAGCCTCGCCACGGCCTCCACCGGAGCCACCGTTATCGGTGCGCTCGGCACGCTCAGCACGGGTCGGGCGCTCCGAACGCTTGCGACGATCACCATATTCTTCGTCGCGGTCATCAGCGTCGCGTGCAGCCGAATCAACGGCAACATGCTCCGCTACCCTGCGACGCGTAGCCCGACGGCGGCGGCGCTGCCCCTCCTGCGGCATGTAACGGTCATCCGACGGCTCCTCTGGGTCCTTCTCACGGGCTTCCGCAACAGCTGCGGCAGCCAGAGCAGCTAGGTCATTGGAGTTCTCCGATTGCTCAGTACGCTCGCGGCGCTCCTGACGGCCACGGCCGTTCTGTCGCTGCTCATCGTTTCGGCCCTGGCTCTTACGAACCCGGCGACGACGCGGCGGCTTCGGCTCATCGTTCTCAGAAGAGACAATGACAGCTTCGACAGCAGCTGCGACACGCTTGTCGGCTGCGTCTTTGTCGCGCTGGTTGGTCTCCGCGTCGTCGTCACGCGTTGCCTTGGAAGAGCCTGCCTGGTCGCCCTGATCGCGGTGCATGGCCAGCGCGGCCGGGTGGTTGGCCGGATTGTGCTCCGAGCGCGACTTGTTGCGGCGCTTGGACTTGTCCTGCTCGTCGTTGCGACGGCCATTCTTGTGGCCACGGCCCTGATTGTCCTGCTCAACCGGATCGATGTGGATAATCAGACCGCGGCCATTGCAGCAGCTACACGGCGTGGAGAAGGTCTCCAGCAGGCCTGTGCCCAGACGCTTGCGAGTCATCTGGACGAGGCCGAGCGAGGTGACCTCGGAGACCTCGTGACGCGAGCGGTCGCGGCCGAGAGCCTCCTTCAGACGGCGCAGCACCAAATCTTGGTTTTCCGGCAGCACCATGTCGATGAAGTCGACGACAATCATGCCGCCCAGATCCCGCAGACGCATCTGGCGGACGATTTCCTCAGCGGCCTCCAGGTTGTTGCGAGTGACCGTCTCTTCCAGGTTTCCGCCAGCGCCGGTGAACTTACCGGTGTTGACGTCGATGACCGTCATGGCCTCGGTGCGGTCGATGACCAGCGTGCCGCCCGAAGGCAGCCAGACCTTGCGGTCGAGCGCCTTGGCCAGCTGCTCATCGATGCGGAAGTGCTCGAAGACATCGGCGCCGCCGTGCTCCTTGGCGAAGTAGCGCTGCAGTCGCGGCTCCAGCTCCGGTGCCAGGTCGCCGATGTAGTCCGTCACTGTGTTCCACGGGCGATCGCCCTCCACCACGAGGCGCGAGAAATCCTCGTTGAAGACGTCGCGGACGACCTTGACCAGCATGTCCGGCTCTTCGTACAGCGCAATCGGCTTTGCTCCGCGCTTGGCCTTCGCCGCCTCGGAGGCTTCCCAGATCTCCTGCCACTGCGTCTCCAAGCGCTTGATGTCGGCCTCGATGGCCTCCTTGGACACACCCTCGGCTGCGGTACGGATAATCGTGCCCGAGCCCTCCGGCGTAACCTCGCTCAGAATCGACTTCAGGCGCTTGCGCTCCGGCTCCGGCAGCTTGCGGGAAATACCCGCGCTACGGCCGCCCGGCACGTACACCAGGAATCGACCAGCCATCGAAATGTGGGTGGTCAGACGCGCACCCTTGTGACCAATCGGGTCCTTGGACACCTGGACCAGAATCTGGTCGCCGGCCTTCAGCGCATGTTCAATCTTGCGCGAACGCGACTTCGTGCCCAGCAGCTTCCAGTTCAGGTCACCTACGTAAATGACACCGTTGCGGTCGGTTCCGATATCGATGAACGCCGCTTCCATGCTGGGCAGGACGTTCTGCACGCGACCGAGATAGATATTGCCGATCTGCGTGGTCTGCGTGTCAGAGGTAACGAAGTGCTCGACCAGCAGGTCGTCTTCCAACACACCCACCTCAGTGACAATGCCCGCGTGGTCATGGCGCTTGCGCTCACGCACCACCATCGTGCGCTCCACCGACTCACGACGAGCCAGGAATTCCGCCTCCGAGATTACGTGGCGCTTGCGCGATTCCTCACGACGCTCGATACGGCGACGTCGCTGCGCCTCCAGGCGAGTCGATCCCTTAATCGCCTGCGGTTCCTCGACCTCTTCGCGGGTGTCCTCTTCCTCGCGCTCTGTGTTTTCGGTGGTCTTCTCCGCCTGTTGCGCGTCATCATTACGACGCCCACGTCCACGACGGCGACGACGCGGGCGCGGCTGACGCTCCGTTTCGCTTGACGACGAGCCGTCCTGCCCCTCCCCCGCGTTGTCATCGGTGCCCTGGTTGGAGGCCCCGTTGTCAGCTGAAGCTGCATCCTCGGTGGCCGAATTCTTGGCCGTAGCCGGGACAGCCTGCGGCGCCAGGAAGATAGGCGCAAACGCGGTCTGCTCTTCCGCAACCGGCGGCTCCGGAACTACCGGCGGCTCGATGTCCTGCAGGGCTTCGCTCTGAGTTGCCTGCGTATCCTGCGGCTCTTGCGTTTTCTGCGGCTCTTGCGCTTCCTGAATTTCCTCTGCTGCTGGAGCGCTGGTCGTGCGGACCGCACGGCGAACTCGGCGACCACGACGTGTGGTCACTGCAGCGCTCTTTGCAGCAGGTGCTTCGGCGGAAGCTTCCTCAGCGGAGGTTTTCTCAGCGGTCTCGGCTACGGTGTCGGCAGCATTCTTATCTGCAGCCTTCTTCGACGACGACTGAACTACAGCCTCAACAGCTTCCTCGACGACCGAGTTCGAGTCCTTCTGCTCGTCCTTCGCTACGGTTTCTTCCGGAGCTCCAGCGGTCTTCTTCACAGCCCGCTTACGCGTTGCTCGCTTCTTAGTCGTGCTCTGCTTCTCTTCAGTCTGCTTCTTTTCGCTCTGCTTTGCCGAGGATTTCTTAGCAGAGGCCTTCTTGGTGTCCTTCTTCTCGGTCGCTTCCTCGGCAGGCGCTGCATCCGACTTAGCTTCGCTCTGAGCTGCCTTCTGGTCGGTCTTTTTTTCTGCCTTCGACGCAGCCTTCTTTGTGGCCTTCTTCGCAGCCGACTTCTTGCTGCTCTTCTTCGCAGCTGGCTTCTTCTCGGACTTAGCTGCAGTTTGCTCGTCCGACTTCTCATCTGCCGCGTTCGGCTTACCTGCCGACTGTTTTTCCTTCGCGGCTGGCTTTTCGCCGGTTGGCTTGGTCGCAGCGGATCCGTCGTCAAGCGAGGCATCCTCTGGATGATCGCCGATGAAATTCAGCACTGCGTCGAGCTGATTTTGATTAATGGTGGACGCAGCGGACTTTACGACGATCCCCGCGTGCCCCAGTGCTTCGATGGTTTCCTTCGAGGTCAACCCCAAGCTCTTGGCCAGGTGGTGGACTCGGGTTTTCAGAGCCGCTGACTCACGATCAAATTCGCGTGCCTTAGCGACAACATCCTGGCTGAAATTTGCCACTGTATTTGTTTCTCCTTGACACCCCACCACGCAAAACCCGACAACAGGAAGCACACTCTTTGTCATTCCATGTGCGCCTACATCCGTTGTGGCCTTGGAAACCGGGCGGAGCAACGATGTTGCGACAGCCACTTCATTTGCACCATATGCGCAGATAGAGGGCCGAAAACGATGAACAATTATGAAAGTCTTATTGGCAGGCCTTCCGGCTGACTCAGGGATTCAGCGATCACATGCGGAATGTTTCATCCACCGGAGCGAACTCCCGGGCACTACTGCTGCTGTCCATTGTCGCACATATCGAGCAGGTGGCGCGCACCGACATTGGCGGCGGCGGGCCAATCCGAGTTACTGACTGCGTTTATGACAGAAATGGCCTGAAAAATTGCCGGAAAGTGTCATAAACTCCTACAGTTTCACATTTGCAGCCCGTGCCCGCATTCCCACGTGCAGCCCGCTGAAGGGCCGCCCCACGGTCGTCGACAAGCAAAAAGCGCCGAACCGGCAAACAATTTGCTTGCTCAGTTCGGCGCCAGTTCAACGCTCACGGGTCAATGCTGAACCGTCAACGTTTAGAGGTTCGGGAACCAAATACCAATCTCGCGCTCAGCGGACTCCGGAGAATCGGAACCGTGAACAACGTTGTTAGCAACCTCAAGTGCGAAGTCACCGCGGATGGAGCCCGGGGTTGCGGCCTCAACCGGGTTGGTGCCGCCAGCGAGCTGACGCCAAGCAGCGATTGCGTTCGGGCCCTCGATAACACCAGCGACCAGCGGTGCAGAGGTGATGAAATCAACCAGCTCACCAAAGAACGGCTTATCGACGTGCTCTGCGTAGTGCTCCTTCGCAGTTGCCTCGTCAGCAACACGGAGGTCAAGCGCGACCAGCTTCAGGCCCTTGCGCTCGATGCGGGAGATAACTTCGCCGACCAGACCGCGGGAAACGCCGTCCGGCTTGATCAGAATAAGAGTACGTTCAGTCATGGTGAGCATCATACTATGACAAACCCCGCTGCACCGGAGTGGTGGTGCAGCGGGGTGAAAGTCGCGACTACGAGCGCGGGAGACTTACGAGTGCTGGGTGGTCAACAGACCGCGCTCCATACGCTGGATGAGGTTCTTCCGCAGGTGCAGAATGTAGGCCCACACTAGTGCGAAGAAGATACCCACCACGCCCATAGACACGTGCGTGAAGATAGCCAGCACACCAAAGACCTGCAGCACAATGTTGGCCTTCAGAGCCCAGGGCTGCTTCTGCAGGAAGGCCATCGCAATCAGAGCCAGGCCCAGGATGGTGATGTACGTAACCGAGAAGGTCTGGTTAATCTGGCCGTCGGGAATGCGCGTGACCACAGTCAGACCAAGCAGCACCGAGATAGCCTGCATAATCAGCGTGCCGGACATAACACCACGCAGACCCTTCAGCGGGTCCTTAGCCGGATCGTGTCCCGCACCGAGCGGGCCATACTTGCCGCCCTCACTCAGGTCACGCCCCTCGCGGTAAGCGCGCAGGGCCTCGCGGTCGGCAGCGGTGTAATCCTCCGCGCCGTTGCCCTGTGACTGGCTCGCCTGAGATTCGCTCATTGCGGGTCCTTTCCAAATAGTGTCCGGGCCTCGCCCGCGGTGACAACAGATCCAGTGACGATCACACCGGAACCAGAGACAATACCGTCTCCGGTGTCGGTTTCCTCAGCCAGCGCGACAGCCAGCTCAACGGCGGACGGCAGAGTTGAAACGCGATGCACGCGCTCCTCGCCGAAAATCTCCTCCGCGAGGTCAGCCAGGTCGTCGTAGTGCAGCGCACGCGGCGAGGTGTTCTGGGTAATAACCACTTCTTCGAAGTAAGGCTCCAGCTCCACCAGCAGCCCACGAGCATCCTTCTCCCCCAGCACCGACAGCACACCGATGACACGGCGGAAGTCGAACTCAGCGGAGAGGGCCGTGCGTAGCGCACGGGCACCGTGCGGATTGTGGGCGGCATCGATGAACACCGTCGGGGTCGAGCGCACGCGCTCCAGGCGGCCGGGCGATGCGACCGTCGCAAAGCCTTCGCGAACCGCATCAGTGTTGAGCGGACGCCCCGGACCTGCGCCGAAGAACGCCTCCACCGCAGCCAGTGCTGTGGCTGCGTTACGGGCCTGATGCGGACCGTGCAGCGGCAGATGGATGTCGTCATACTCGCCGGCCAGGCCCTTGAGCGTCAGGTTCTGCCCGCCGACCGCCAGCTGATGACTGACGACGCCGTACTCAACTCCAGCGCGGGCGACGGAGGCATCCATTTCCACGGCACGGCGCAAAACGACGTCCATTGCTTCCGGTTCCTGCTCGCCGACAATGGCGACATTGTCCGGTGGCGTGAGCAAGTCGTCCTTATTCCACCGCGACTTGATGATGCCGGCCTTCTCAGCAGCGATTTCAGCCAGGGTATCGCCGAGGTACTCCGTGTGATCGAGACCAATTGGGCAGATGACTGCCACGTCGGCCTCCACCACGTTGGTCGCATCCCATGTGCCGCCCATGCCGACTTCCACCACGGCGACATCAACAGGAGCGTCGGCGAAGGCAGCGTAGGCCATGGCCGTGAGAACCTCGAACTTACTCATCTGCGGGCCGCCCTTTTCGGCGGACTTGGCGTCAACCATTTCCACGTAGGGCTGAATCTCGCGCCAGATGCGCACGTAATCGCGTGGATGAATGGGCTGGCCATCGATGGCGATGCGCTCGGTAACCAACTGCAGATGCGGACTGGTGGTGCGGCCGGTGCGACGACCGAGAGCACGCACCAGCGACTCAATCATGCGCACAGTGGAAGTCTTGCCATTCGTGCCGGCAACGTGAATGACCGGAGTGGCACGCTCGGGATGGCCAAGGATGTCCATCAGCATCTCGATTCGCTCGAGCGACGGGTCAATCTTGGTCTCCGGCCAGCGCTGATCCAGCTCGGCTTCCACCTCTGCAAGTTCGCGCAGCTCCTCTGCGGTGGCCTCCAGCGGAGCCGGCTCGTTGACTGGGCGATCCACATCCACCGGCAGGCTCAGGCCTTCCTCGGACACGGAGACCTCACCGAGGCGCATGTCATCGGGCATGCGGTCATCAGCCATCACACCGGCGATTTCGCGAGGTTCGAGGTCCTCGACGATCTGGGAGTCAGCCGGATCGAATTCGAACTCAGGCGCTGCAGTGGACTCCTCTCGCAGCGCAGACTCTTCCTGCGTCACCGAATCGTCGCCGCCGCCAAGATTCAAACGAATCTCGCCTGCGGCCTCATCACGTGGTTCAGCATCCCGTGGATCGGTCATGCCTGCGGAAGTCCCTCCAAACGAGCCTTAATACGGTCAATCTCCTCCAGTGCGAACTGGTGGCGAGTCTTAATCTTCTCCACGACCTGCTCCGGAGCCTTGGACAGGAAGGCCTCGTTGCCGAGCTTCTTTTCGGTGCCGGCCAGTTCCTTCTCGGCCTTGGCCAGGTCTTTTTCCAGGCGCTTGCGTTCAGCGGCCACGTCGACGGTGCCGGAGGTATCCAGCTCGATCAGAACCGTGGCCTGAGACAGGCGCACCTCAATGGAAGCGGTAGCGGTGAATCCATCCTCCGGTGCCTCAGCACGAGCCAGCGAACGAATCATCTCTTCCTGAGCAGCCAGATCAGCATCCGCCAGGTTCATGCGTGCCGGCACGCGCTGCGACGGCTTCACACCCTGGTCATTGCGGAAACGACGCAGCTCGGTGACCAACTTCTGGGCATCGGCAATACGACGTGCGGCAACCTCGTCGACAGCAGCGCCGTCGGTGGTCATGGTGGCATCCGGCCAGGCGGAAATAACCAGAGAGTCCTCGAAGCCCTCCGCGCCGTCGGTAAGCGCCTTCCACAGCGTCTCCGTGACGAACGGCATGGACGGGTGCAGCAGACGCAGCAGCGTATCCAGCACGCGGCCGAGAACCAGACGCGTGGAGGCGGCGCGGGCGGCCTGCTCCTCGGTCATGGTTTCGCCGTCGTTCAGGCGCGGGAAGTCAACCTTGGTCATCTCCAGGTACCAGTCACAGACCTCGTCCCATGCGAAGTGGTAGAGGGCCTCGTTGGCCTTGGAGAACTCGTACTTATCCAGCGCAGCGTCAACCTCGGCGCGGACCTGTTCCAGGCGGTCCAGGATCCAGCGGTCGGTGTCGGTGAGCTGGTCGCGGTCCGGCAGCTCGCCCACGTGGGCCCCGTTCATCAGCGCAAAGCGGGTGGCGTTGAACAGCTTGGTGGCGAAGTTACGGGAGCTCTGAGCGGCGTCATTACCGACCGGCAGGTCAGAGCCCGGGTTAGCGCCACGCGCCAGCGTGAAGCGAAGTGCGTCCGCACCGTAGTCACGGACCCAGTCCAGCGGGTCAATGCCATTGCCGAGGGACTTCGACATCTTGCGACCCTGCTCATCGCGGACCAGACCGTGCAGGAAGACATCCTTAAACGGCACCTGCGGACGACCGTCGCACCCCTTACCCAGCGGTGAATCAGCCAGGGTGGCAGCAAAGGTCGAGAACATCATCATGCGCGCGACCCAGAAGAACAGAATGTCATAGCCGGTAACCAGTACGGATGTCGGGTAGAACTTCTCCAGCTCTGGGGTGGCTTCCGGCCAACCCATCGTGGAAAACGGCCACAGCGCAGACGAGAACCAGGTATCCAGCACGTCCGGATCCTGCGTCCAGCCCTCGCCCGTCGGGACCTCATCATCCGGGCCGACACAGACGACCTCGCCATTCGGGCCGTACCAGATCGGGATGCGGTGGCCCCACCACAGCTGGCGGGAGATACACCAGTCGTGCATGTCATCGACCCAGTCGAACCAGCGCGGTTCCTGCGAAGCCGGGTGAATAACCGTGTCGCCCTCGCGAACAGCATCGCCAGACATCTTGGCCAGCTCATCGACCTTAACGAACCACTGCAAGCTCAGCAGCGGCTCAATCGGCTCACCCGAGCGTTCCGAGTGACCGACCGAGTGAACGTACGGGCGAATCTCCTTGACGATGCGCCCCTGCTCACGCAGCGCCTCCGTCAGCGCAGTACGGGCTTCTGCGCGATCCATGCCGTCGAAACGCGTGCCAGTGTTGAAGATACGGCCAGTGGTGTCGATGACCTCCGGCATATCCAGGTCGTGGCGCTGGCCCATGGCGAAGTCATTCGGATCGTGCGCCGGCGTGATCTTCACCGCGCCGGTACCGAACTCGCGGTCCACGTAGTCATCGGCGATGACCTGAATCTTCAGGTCCTCGCGGAACGGGTGGTCCAGAACCTTGCCCACCAGGTGCGTGTAGCGCTCATCCTCCGGGTGCACGGCAATTGCCACGTCACCCAGCATCGTCTCCACACGAGTCGTCGCCACAACAATGGAGTCTTCCCCATCGCCGTAGCGGAAGGACACGAGCTCGCCTTCAGCGTCCTCGTACTTGACCTCAATATCCGAGATTGCAGTCTGCAGCACTGGCGACCAGTTGACCATGCGCTTGGCGCGGTAAATCAGGCCGCGGTCAAACAGTTCCTTAAAAATCGTCTGAACCGCACGGGACAGCCCCTCGTCCAGAGTGAAGCGCTCACGAGACCAATCCAGGGAGTCACCAATCTGGCGCATCTGGTTGCCGATACGTCCGCCGTAATCGTGCTTCCACTCCCAGACCTTCTCCACGAATTCCTCGCGGCCGTAATCGAAGCGGTCCTTACCTTCGGACTCCTTCAGCATCGCCTCGACCTTGGTCTGAGTTGCGATACCCGCGTGGTCCATACCCGGCAGCCACAGCACCTCGTAGCCCTGCATGCGCTTACGGCGCACCAGCGCATCCATCAAAGTGTGGTCCAGTGCGTGGCCCATGTGCAGCTGACCCGTCACATTCGGCGGGGGCAGCACAATAGAGTAAGCCGGCTTGGAGCTAGACGGGTCAGCCTTGAAATAACCAGCGTCTACCCAGCCCTGGTACAGGTCCGACTCCACGTCAGCCGGGTTCCACGACTTGGGCAACTTATCTGCTCTGTTTAGGTCCACGTTGTTCTCAGTCACGCGTCACATCTTAGCGCCTTGCCCGGATTTGGTTTCCCAGGGGCTTTACGACGGCCCTTGCGCCCCACCCATATCTGCTATCGGCGACTTATACACCGCCTAATTCAAGCCTTACTCTCGCTCCGAACCAAACCGTGATTACCGCGCAAAATAAAAGCGCTCTCTTGTGAAATCATCACAAGAGAGCGCCTCTAAACGGCCGTTGAACAGCTCTTAGACCAGCAGGTCCTTAACAGCCTCGCGTTCTTCGCGCAGTGCCTTGACGTTGCGCTCGATGCCAGCGCGCTGAACCTCGGAGAGATCCAGGCCCTCAACGCGAACCCACTCGCCGTCCTTGGCGTAGCACGGAACACCAGCGACCAGGCCCTCGTCGATGCCGTAGGAGCCATCGGACGGAAGGGCGACAGAGACCCACTCGCCCTCTGGGGTACCCGTGACCCAGTCACGCATGTGGTCAACTGCGGCAGCGGCAGCGGAAGCTGCGGAGGAGGAACCGCGGACCTCGATGATTTCTGCGCCACGCTTCGCGACACGCGGAATGAAGTCCTGCTCGACCCATGCAGCGTCCACCTTGTCGGAGACCTTCTCGCCTGCAATGGTGGCGTAGGTGATGTCCGGGAACT
Source organism: Corynebacterium sp. HMSC076C10 (assembly GCF_001812455.1). Taxonomy (NCBI): domain Bacteria; kingdom Bacillati; phylum Actinomycetota; class Actinomycetes; order Mycobacteriales; family Corynebacteriaceae; genus Corynebacterium; species Corynebacterium sp. HMSC076C10. The sequence continues at coordinate 32,429 of NZ_KV809154.1, read as the reverse complement.
GGTCTGCGGAGTGGTTACCCCAGACAATCATGTTCTTGATCTCAGTGGTCGGAACACCAATCTTTTCCGACAGCTGAGACAGGGAACGGTTGTGGTCCAGGCGCATCATGGCGGTGAAGCGCTCTGCCGGGATGTCCTTAGCGTGGGACGCAGCAATCATGGTGTTGGTGTTGGCCGGGTTGCCGACAACCAGGACCTTGATGTCGTCTGCTGCATGATCGTTCAGTGCGGCACCCTGCGGGCCGAAGATCTTGCCGTTGGCGCCCAGCAGTGCGGAGCGCTCCTCGCCCTTGCCGCGCGGCTTTGCACCGACCAGGAAGGCGGCGTTAGCACCGTCGAATGCCTTGGCCGGATCATCGGTGATGTTGATGCCAGTCAGAAGCGGGAAGGCGGAGTCAAACAGCTCCATGGCGACGCCTTCGGTGGCGTGCAGCGCCGGAGTGATCTCCAGCAGGTTCAACTCAACCGGGGTCTCAGGGCCGAAAACCGAACCGCTGGCAATGCGGAAGAGCAGGGAGTAAGCGATCTGTCCGGCGGCGCCGGTAACTGCAACCTTTACGGGAGTCTTGTTCACTTCAGGCCTTTCTCGAGAGAGAATCAATTCGCTGCCCACTCTAATGCGACTACAGAATTGGCGCAGACGGGGGCGACGGGCTCAGGCCAATTCTGAAAAACGGATAGCATTAGGCATGACTTACGGTCATGTACTCATTTCACTAGAAAGAAGTCCGCGACCGAGCAAATTCACCCCCGTTAGATAGCCAAAACCCCGTAGTCGCCCTCTAGTCCAAGCAAAGGATTTTCATGAAGTCTCCAGGCTCCTCTGATGCAATCCCCCATGCAGTCTTGGTGGCAGCACTTCAAGAATTCACCGCAAAGGGGTATGCAGATGCCCGTTTGGATGCCATTGCTGCCGCCTCTGGTGTCTCCAAGCGCATGCTTCACTACCACTGTGGTGACAAGTTGGGACTCTACAGGGCGACGTGGGCACATGTGCTGGAGACCGTAAGGCCTGACGACGACGACCTGCGCCCGCACTCCAATGTGCCGGTGGAAGCCCTGCAGCATGTGGTCGGCGTTATCTACGACTACTTCTCGGCGAACCCGCTCGCCGTGCGGTTCATCATCCAGGAAAACCTACATCCGGTCCTGCCGCTAGAAGGCGTGACTGGGCTTGGTGGTCAGAGCCCAATTGTTTTGGAGTTTGACCGCATCTTGTTGCTCGGTCGCGATTATGGTGCATTCCGCACTGATATTTCCGCACTTGATCTTTATATTCTCGTGCTGTCGCTGGCCACCTTCCCCACCCTGCACCAGCGGACTTTTGAAAACCTCTACGGCATTGAAATGCAGTCGACAGTGTTGTCGGACAAGCTGCGTGAGTTCGCTCAGGACACTGTGACCAGCCTGTTGACGTCCTCGCCTCGCAACGAACCGGGCAGCTCGTACACTTCCCTGCTGGCCTCCCATGGCGCGAACTCGTCCGCGCTTGGCGCAGAGGTCTACGGCGATCAGCCCAACCCAGAGACTCAGGACTTGACTACTGACGATGCCCCGGATTACCGCGACATCTACGGCATGGACGACTAGGGCTCCATACAGACATCAAAAACCCGGTTAGAGCGGCTACTCTAACCGGGTTTTTAGCTGCCTTTACGCAGTCTTCTTATCCTCGCTGCGTTCAACGAGTTCCGGCGCTGCACCGTCCGTGATGCATTCCTTGTGGACAATGACCTCCGCGACGTCGTCACGCTCTGGTACTTCGAACATCACGGGAACCAGGATCTCTTCCATGATGCCGCGCAAACCACGGGCGCCGGTATTGCGGCTAATCGCCTTGGCAGCAATGGCGCGCAGCGCCTCATCGTCGATGGTGAGACGCACACCGTCCATGTCGAACAGGTGCTGGTACTGGCGGACCAGAGAGTTCTTCGGCTCGGTGAGTACACGAACCAGCGCGTCCTCATCGAGGTTGGTGACCGATGCGATAACGGGAAGGCGGCCAATGAACTCAGGAATCAGGCCGAATCGAACGAGATCCTCCGGCAGTACGTCGCGGAATGGATCCTTCATGTCCTCGTCGTTAGCCGAGGTGACATCTGCTCCGAAGCCCAGGCCCTTCTTGCCGACTCGCTCCTGAACGACCTTTTCCAGACCGGCAAACGCACCAGCGACGATGAACAGGACGTTGGAAGTGTCGAACTGAATGAACTCCTGGTTCGGCAGCTTGCGCCCACCCTGCGGCGGCACGGCGGCTACGGTTCCCTCGAGAATCTTCAGCAGCGCCTGCTGCACACCTTCACCGGAGACATCGCGAGTGATGGAAGTGTTCTCGGACTTGCGCGAAATCTTGTCAATCTCATCGACGTAAATGATGCCGCGCTGTGCCTTCTCGACGTCGAAATCAGTAGCCTGCAGCAGCTTCAGCAGGATATTCTCCACGTCCTCGCCGACATAGCCGGCCTCGGTCAGGCTGGTGGCGTCAGCGATCGCGAACGGCACATCCAGCTTGCGGGCCAACGTCTGTGCGAGGTAGGTCTTGCCGCAGCCAGTCGGCCCCAGCAAGAGGATGTTCGACTTCTGCAGCTCGACGTCGTTGTCCGACTTGGTCTCCGCAGCACGAAGGCGCTTGTAGTGGTTGTAGACCGCTACCGCTAGGGTGCGCTTAGCCATGTCCTGGCCGATGACGTACTCATCGAGGAAGTCTCGAATTTCCATCGGCCGCGGCAGGCGGTCGTCGTTGCCAGTTGCCTCGCCGCCGGTGTTGAGCTCCTCTTCGATGATCTCGTTGCAGAGCTCGATGCACTCATTACAGATGTACACACCAGGTCCGGCAATCAGCTTCTTGACCTGCTTCTGACTCTTTCCACAGAAAGAGCACTTCAGCAAATCCGCACTTTCTTGCATACGCGCCATGAGGCTCCCGCCGCCGCCTTTCCGCTTCGTTGCCAATAATTGCTTCAGACCAGCCTACCGTGAGTGTGCGCAATTACCGGCTTCCACGCCAGGGCGAGGCGAATTTCACGCAATCTCGCTCGGCGCTTTACGACGGCCAGTGCGCAGCACTCCAGAGAGACCATGTCCCCTTTTAAGCGTTGTGCTTGCGGTACTCGAAGACCTGGTCGATGATGCCGTACTCGACGGCCTCTTCAGCGGTCAGGATCTTGTCACGATCGGTGTCCTTGCGGATCTGCTCTGCAGTGCGACCGGAGTGGCGAGCCAGAGTCTCCTCCATCAGCTTGCGCATGCGCTCGATCTCGTTCGCCTGAATCTCCAGGTCGGAAACCTGGCCCTGGATACCCTGGGTGGCCGGCTGGTGAATGAGCACGCGCGCATTCGGCAGAGCTGCGCGCTTACCCGGTGCACCCGCAGCGAGCAGGACGGCTGCCGCGGAAGCAGCCTGGCCCAGGCACACCGTCTGCACGTCGGGACGCACGTACTGCATCGTGTCGTAGATGGCCATCAGCGACGTGAAGGAGCCACCTGGGGAGTTGATGTACATCGTGATGTCACGATCCGGGTCCAGCCCCTCGAGCACCAGCAGCTGCGCCATGATGTCGTTAGCGGCGGTGTCGTCGACCTGGGAGCCGAGGAAGATAATGCGCTCTTCGAAGAGCTTGTTGTATGGGTTGGATTCCTTAGCACCAAAGCTGGAGTGCTCCACGAAAGAAGGAAGCACGTAGCGCGACTGCGGCATCTGCATATTGTTCATCTCCATGTTGATTAAATCGCCTCTAATTATTCGCTACTGTCCGCTTTTAGCGTGCGGTGTCCTTGAGGGCGGTTACGACGTGGTCAACCAGGCCGTATTCCTTAGCCTCAGCCGCGGTGAACCAGCGGTCGCGGTCCGAGTCTTCCTCAATGCGCTCGACCGGCTGACCGGTGTGCTGCGCGATCAGACGAGCCATCTCCTTCTTGGTGGCAGCGAACTGCTCAGCCTGAATGGTGATGTCGGATGCGGTACCGCCAATACCTGCAGACGGCTGGTGCATCATGATGCGGGCGTGCGGCAGTGCGTAACGCTTGCCCTTAGCACCTGCGGCGAGCAGGAACTGGCCCATGGAAGCTGCCAAGCCCATGCCGTAGGTAGCCACGTCGCACGGAACGAACTGCATGGTGTCGTAAATGGCCATGCCGGCGGTGACGGAGCCACCCGGGGAGTTGATGTACAGCGAGATATCCGCCTCCGGGTCCTCGGCTGCCAGGAGCAGCATCTGACCGCAGAGCTTGTTGGCAATCTCGTCGTCGACCTGCTCACCCAGCCAAATAATGCGCTCCTTGAGCAGCTTGTCGAAAACCGTGTTCGTCGACATCTGGGCGTTATCGCTCATCTGTGTACTCCTTCTTCGTACGTGTGCGAGTTTGTCGTTCACTAGAGGGTAACGAAAAGGGCCGCCCCTTTGTTTCGGGAACGGCCCTTGTTCGCTATAAGCGTTGCGGCATGAGGAACGCGCCGCGCTAATTGCGGGGCTTACTCAGCGGAGGTGTCCTCAGCCTTGTCGGACTCAGCCTTCTCAGCCTCAGCTTCGACCTCACCGAAGTACTCGTTCAGATCGATTTCGTTGCCCTCAGTGTCCTTGGCGGAAGCCTTCAGGATCGAGGTGGCCAGAGCCTTGCCGCGGCGAACGTCTGCAAACAGGTTGCCGAGCTGGCCGGACTGCTGAATCTGCTGGATGAACTGGTTCGGGTCCATGCCGTAGGACTGAGCAGTGAACAGGATGTGGTCGGTGAGCTCCTGCTGGGAAACATCCGGCTGGATCTCTTCAGCCAGTGTGTCCAGGAACAGCTGGGTGCGGACAGCTTCCTCAGCGGACTTCTTGGAGTCCTCGTCGAACTGCTCGCGGGTGGTGCCCTGAGCCTCCAGCATGGAGTTCAGAACCTTCTCGTCGCCGCCGAACTGACCCAGCAGCTGCTGCAGCTGGCCCTCGACCTGCTCCTTGACAACACCCTCCGGCAGAGCGATGGTGGTCTGCTCCATAGCGGCAGCCAGGACCTTGTCGCGAACCTGCTGAGCCTGCTCGCCCTTCTTGGTGTTCTCGACCTGGCGGGCCAGGTCTTCCTTCAGCTCCTCGATGGTATCGAACTCGGAAGCCATCTGAGCGAAGTCGTCGTCAGCTTCCGGCAGCTCGCGGACCTTGACGGACTGAACGGTAACGGTGACCTGAGCGTCCTCGCCCTCGTGCTCGCCAGCAACCAGCTTGGTGGTGAACTCCTTGGACTCGCCCTGGGACAGGCCGACAACAGCGTCATCCAGGCCGTCAATCAGGTCGTCGGAGCCAACCTGGTAGGACAGCCCCTCGGTGGAGGCCTCTTCCAGCTCTTCGCCGTCGATGGTGGCGGACAGGTCGATGGAGACGAAGTCGTCCTTCTCGACTGCGCGCTCGACGCCGGTCAGGGTGCCGAAGCGAGCGAGCAGATTCTGCAGCTCAGCCTCAACAGCTTCCTCGTCGGCGACCAGTGGGTCAACCTCAACTGCGATGTCCTCGAACTTCGGCAGCTCGATCTCCGGGCGGACGTCAACCTCAGCGGTGAACTCAACGAGCTCGCCATCTTCCAGCTTGGTGATGTCAACCTCAGGCTGACCGATAACCTTCAGGTCCTCCTCGCGAACGACCTCGTCGTAGCGGGACGGAACCATATCGTTGAGCACCTGCTCCAGGATCGGGCCGCGGCCGAAGCGGGCCTCAATCAGCTTTGCCGGCGCCTTGCCCTTACGGAAGCCTGGAATCTGGACCTGCTGAGCCAGTGCCTTGTAGGCATTGTCGAACTCTGGCTTCAGCTCATCAAACGGGACCTCGACGGTAATCTTCACTCGGGTCTCATTGAGCTTCTCAACGGAAGACTTCACTGGTGCACTCTCCTGCAACTCGATGATTAATTCATAGACCACGGGAGTGCCCGTGATACTGGTCGGGGTAGCGGGATTTGAACCCACGGCCTTCCGCTCCCAAAGCGGACGCGCTACCAAGCTGCGCCATACCCCGTATGCGTCATTCGAAACCTAGCAGAAACCCCTTTGGAGCATCTGCACCGGGGCCCTCATAGGCGCGAAATCGCGTTTCCACAACGGACCCGTATAGATTTACCTGACGATTAACGAAATCACAAAACCACGCGTTCAACCAGGCCATTACTCTGTCTGAAAACGCTTTACGACGCCATCGAGAGCCAACCTGCCAACTACTACTGGTTTCATGAAATCCATGCATATCACAGGGCGTTTGCATCACCTCGGCACTGCTTTTGGCGGCCTCGTTTACTGCAAACACTCCATTCGTCGGCCGACCCTCCAAAGAAGCCGCCTAAAACGACTGCCCCTTTGTTGAGTCGTGTGACAGTGTAATCAACGGCTATACGCCTGTTTCATATACCCCATATTGCTTTAGTTTCATTTTCTGTTTTTCCCGGCCACAGCCACTTTTCTTTAAATCCTTCGAGAAAAACCTGGCATCGATTTTTGTATGTGCGCTTTAACGAGTTAATATGCCTTGTACCAAGACACGGTCTGGTTGAGGCGAGTGCGCATCTAAACCGGATTTCTGTCTATGGGGATGTCGTATAGTGGCTAATACCTCAGCCTTCCAAGCTGAAGACGCGGGTTCGATTCCCGTCATCCCCTCCATGTAACCGGGAGCATTGCTCCCGGTTTTTGTTTTTCCGAGCCGATGTCCGGGGCCAGAAATTCTTCTGCCCTCTGTTCAGGATCCAGTGCCGCGGGTACTCTGGGCACCATGAAGCCCACCATTATCGATGCCGATACTGGACACGAACTATGGACCGCGGTCGAATGCGCTGCTTTTTCCGGCACCGCACGTGGCACTTTCACCAGCTACGCTGGCCGCAAGAAGGCTCCCGAGCCCGTCGCGAAGCTTCATGGGTTGACCCTGTGGGATTCCGAAGAAGTTCGCGCATGGCACGCCAATCGAAAGAGCCGCACCAAGCGCACCGACTCCGCCGAGTCATAGATACCTACCCATACCCAATCTTTTCCTGGTTCCCGAGCTGCCTCTGTCGCACAGAGATGTCAGCTCGGGAACTTTTTGCGCTCTACGTGCGTTATTTCAAGTAATTACTAGCAATACTCGCAGTTTCCTTTTGGAGGCCTAGCCCATGGGGGCTTTAATCCTGATCGCTATCACCGTCGGCGGTGCGATTATCATCGCGTCGATGGCTCAAAACCGCTCTAACAGGGCATTTGATGCCCGCCAGAACAATCAATTGGAAGACGCCGTCGCAGACGCCCGCCGTTGGATTGAGCGGCTGGGCTCACAGGTGCTGAATCTCGCTGGCACCGATTCGGCTTCCACGCAGGCTCTTGCCGACGCATCCGAGCGTTACAACGCCGCATCCTCGCAGATTTCTACTGCTCGGACCCCGGCACAGGCCCGAATGGCGCGCGAATCGGCGCTGGAGGGCCTGCACTACATCAATGCTGCTCGCGAAATTATGGGCCTGCCGGCGGGGCCGACACTGCCACCGCTGGAGGGGCAGAAGGCCGCTGGTTCTGTGACCGAAACTCGCACCATTGAGCACGAAGGCCACTCGGTTACCGCCTCGCCATACGCCACCCCGGAAACTCCGAACTACTACCCCGGCGGCCGTGTCGCTGGCCGTCCGGTTCCAGCCGGTTGGTACTCCGAGCCCTGGTGGAAGTCCGCGCTCCGCACCGGTGTCTGGACCGCTGGCTCGATGCTGCTGTTCTCTACTCTCTTCCACGGTATGGCCGGTGTTGCCTACGGCGCTGATGAGTTCGCCAGCGGCATGGGCACCGGTGCTGACGACTTCGGCGGCACCGAGGACTTTGGTTCCGATGACTTCGGTGGAGACGACTTCGGTGGCGATGACCTTGGCGGCGACTTCGGTGGCGGCGCTGCCGATGCTGGTGACGCAGGCGACGGCGGTGGCTTCTTCGACGGCCTCTTCGGCGGCGACGGTGGCAACGACGGTGGCGGATTCTTCGACGGCGGATTCGACGGTTTCGATATTTAGAAGAAGTCCGGCGCCGCTATTTCGCTCAATTCGCAAAAGGGTCGACAGTGGCGTCTGTCTGGGGCCGATACTCAATCTTTCTGGCGGCCAATCGACCAGCTTCCTCGCCAAGGATGCTGCTAATTAAAGCAACAGCCATATCCATACCTGCTGCGACCCCTGATGAGCTCCACCGATTACCGTCTTCGACCCATCGGGCTTCTTTCACCCACATCACTTCGTTTCCGAACGACGTGGCCCAATCAAAAGCCAACTTATTACTAGTTGCCCGCTTTCCTTCAAGTAGCCCAGCCGCAGCAAGCAGCGCCGAACCCGTGCAGACCGACGCCACTAACCGCGCCTGGGATCCGATGCGCTTAAGCCACTCCAAAAACTCTGCATCTTCAACTAGTGTTCTGCTCCCTGCTCCACCGGGCACCAGGAGAATATCGACTGCCTCAAGTTCAGCGATGCAGCGCGTGGCGATAACCTGCGCCCCCTGAGCGCTGGTTATCGGACCAGCAATGTTGGCGACATATTCGACCTCAATCTCTGGGACATGGCCAAAAAGGCCAACCGGTCCAAATACATCCAAGAGCTCGAACCCGGGGAATAGCACAACAGTTACTCGGCGATGCGCTTCTGGAATTGTCATACGACAATTCATACTCCGCCTATATATAAAAATGGTCTGGTTCCAGAGTTTTCTGGAACCAGACCATTTTATTCCTATCAACAGATAGCGAACAACAACCCTTTAAGCCTCTGGTAGCTCCGGAGCAACGCCAGTCTTTTCGTACTCTGCCAGGATGTCAATGCGGCGCTGGTGGCGCTCCTCCTCGCTCCACGGCTGGGAGACGAAAGCATCGACGATGGCCAGGGCCTCCTCCTCAGAGTGCATACGACCGCCGAGGCCAATCAGCTGAGCATTGTTGTGCTCGCGGGCGAGCTTTGCGGTCTCCACCGACCAAGCCAGCGCACAACGAGCGCCCTTGACCTTGTTAGCGGCAATCTGCTCGCCGTTGCCGGAACCGCCGAGCACGATGCCCAGGCTGCCCGGATCAGCGACGGTACGGGACGCCGCCTCAATGCAGAATGCTGGGTAGTCATCTGCAGGGTCGTAGGTGTGAGCGCCGCAGTCAACGACGTCGTGGCCAGCCTTCTCCAGGTGGGCCTTAATCAGGTTCTTCATCTCAAAACCGGCGTGGTCTGCACCAAGGTAAATACGCATGGCAGCAAGTTTAGCGGTTCCCACGGATTCCACGGCGTCTGCACCCGTTTTAGGTATTGCTTGACGACGTCTCCTGCGCAGCCGAATAGGGTGAAAAGTGACTGTATTTGCGTTTCAGCACGTCTTCGAAACCGGAAATTGGGTGCTTTTACCGTGTCTCCTGCGCCGCAAGCTCACTTCCAAGTCGATCCTGAAGCCCATGGCTCCCATGGGAATCATCACGCACCGGTGGTGCGAACGGTTCGGCATGACATCAACAAGAAACCATTTATCGTCATTTGGGAGGTCACGCGGGCTTGTGGCTTAGTCTGCAAGCACTGCCGTGCAGATGCACAGCACGAGCCGCATCCTCACCAGCTTTCGACCACCGAGGGCAAGATGCTGCTGGAGACCTTGGCGTCGTATAGCAAGCCGAAGCCGCTTGTAGTGCTCACCGGCGGTGATCCTTTTGAGCGTGATGACCTGGAAGAATTGGTGCGATTCGGCACGGAGCAGGGCCTGAATATGTCGCTATCTCCATCGGTGACGCCGCGGCTCACGCCAGAGCGGATTCAGTCACTGCGTGAGGCCGGTGGCAAGGCGATGTCGATGTCGCTCGATGGCGCGACTGCCCAGACCCATGACAAGTTCCGCGGGTTTTCGGGCACTTTTGAAAAGACGCTCGAGATGGCTCCGCACATCAACGAGGCCGGTTACCGGCTGCAGATTAACTCGACCCTGACCAAGGGAAATATTCATGAGGCGCCAGCACTGCTGAAGACCGTCATGGAGATGCAGGCCAAGATGTGGTACGTCTTTTTCCTCGTTCCCACAGGTCGCGGTGCGGATTTGGGCGCATTGTCACCGGAGGAACGCGAGGACGTTCTGCACTGGTTGTCTGATGTCTCCAACCGAATTGCCATTAAGACAACGGAGGCGCCGCAGTATCGGCGCGTCGTCATGCAGCAGGAGGAAGCGAAGGAAAAGGGGCTGCCACCCTATGAGGGCGGCGAGCTCTACCGTTACTTGACCGAGGAAACGACAAAGCTGCTCGGTGCTGTGCCGGAAAAACCACGCCGCCCGCGCTCCCCCATGGCCGTCAATTCCGGGTCAGGTTTTGCCTTCATTGACCACATCGGCGACGTCTACCCCAATGGTTTCCTGCCGCTTCACTGCGGAAATGTGAAGGCCACGCCATTCCAGGAAATCTATTCGAACTCGCCGGCGTTCAAGGCCCTTCGCGATCCGGACAATTGGCACGGCAAGTGCAGCGTCTGTGAATACCACAGCGTATGCGGTGGGTCCCGCTCGACTGCGTACGCGTTGACCGGGGATTACACGGCATCCGATCCGACATGCATCTACATCCCACCACGGTGGGCTGCCATGAGCGAAGAAGAACGGCAGGCCTCTACCGGGCAAAATGCTGGCGTCGGGGCGGGTCAGCCCTCTTAGCTACATGCCCTAGCCGCTAAAGCTTTCTTAGTCGAAGCGCGGGCTCTCAGTGCGGGAGCGCTTAATTTCGAAGAAGTACGGGTAGCTGGCGACGGCAACCGCGCCATCAAAAATCTTGCCCGCTTCTTCACCGCGTGGGATGCGGGTCAGCACCGGGCCGAAGAAGGCAACGTCGTTGAGCTTGACCACCGGAGTGCCGACGTCGTTGCCGACCTCCTTCATGGCCTCTGCGTGGTTTTCACGCATGAGCTCATCAAACTCCGTAGTCAGGGCCTGGGCCAGGCGCTCTTCCGGCAGACCAACCTCTGCGAGGGCTTCCTTAATCAGCTCGTCGAATGCGTGCTCCGGCTCGTCGACATGCGCGTGGCGATCGATGCGGTTTTCGTTGTGGACCTTCGTGCCCAGCGCGGTGTAAAGCTTGTCGACGGCCTCCTGGCCATCCTGGGAGAACACGGCGTTGAACAGGCGTGCCGGGGTCCAGTTGCACTGCATCATGAACTTGTAATCTTCCGGCAGTTCATCGCGGCCTTCATTGAGCACCGACAGGCTCATCGGCTTCCACTCGATCTCGATGTCGCGGACCTTTTCGACTTCCTTAATCCAGCGCGACGTCACCCAGCAAAACGGGCAGGAAACGTCGAAGTAAAAAGTGACCTTGTCTCGATTGCTCATGTGAAAGTCCTCCTAAAGCATTGATTGACTTATCAACGACTATAGGGCGGAATTTTTCGGCTTGCATTCATGTTTTCCGCGCTCACTCAGAATCCTTCTCAAATCCGGGGTCGTGGTTACACTTGTCGCATGACTTCCACGAACCTAACCAGGACCGAGGCTGCCGACCGTGCGGCCATGCTCGAGGTGTCCCACTACGACATCTCTCTCGATCTCACCACCGCACCTGTCGGTGGGCCGCACAGCGCACCAACATTCGCTTCCAAGACCACAATTTCTCTGACGGCGAAGCGCGCTGGTTCCACCTTTATTGATCTGCGTGATGCGGTTGTTAAGAGTGTGACCATCGACGGCGTCGATGCCACGGAGGCTGCTCACTATGCCAGCGAGACCGGCATTAACCTGGACCTGACCGACGGTGACCACACCATCGTTATCGACGCGGACTGCCGTTACACCAACAACGGCCAGGGAATTCACCGCTTCCAGGATCCTGCCGACGGCGAAACATACCTGTACTCGCAGTTTGAAACTGCCGACGCCAAGCGCGTGTTCGCCTGCTTTGACCAGCCGGATTTGAAGGCGACGTATTCAATCCACGTCGTGGCACCGAAGGGCTGGAAGGTTATTTCCAACTCGGTGGCCAAGACCGGCGCCACCACCGATGTCCACGGCAATGAGGCCGATACCTTCGACTTCTCGGTGGATGTTCCCCTGTCGACGTATCTCATCGCAGTCTGTGCGGGTCCATGGTACGAGGTCGCTGACTCGTGGACCGGCACTGTCGCACCGCACCCGGAAACCCCTGCCGAACACCAGCCGGAGGGCGAGCTGACCATTCCACTGGGGCTCTACTGCCGCCAGTCCATCGCCGAGTACCTCGACGCTGACACTCTGTTCAAGGAGACCAAGGAGGGCTTCGACTTCTACGCCAAACATTTCGGCGAGCCCTACCCGTTCGGTAAGTACGACCAGATCTTCTGCCCGGAGTACAACATGGGCGCGATGGAAAACGCCGGCTGTGTGACCATCCGCGACGAGTACGTCTTCCGCTCCAAGCCCACCCATTACCTCTACGAACGCCGCAACGACACCATCCTGCATGAGATGGCTCACATGTGGTTCGGCGATCTGGTCACCATGCAGTGGTGGGATGACCTCTGGCTCAATGAGTCCTTCGCCACCTGGTCGGCCGCCGCCGCTCAGGTCGAGGTTTCCGATTACAGCCACGCTTGGACCACTTTCGCCAACGTCGAAAAGGCCTGGGCCTACAAGCAAGATCAGCTACCGTCGACGCACCCGATTGCCGCCGACGCCAGCGACATTGACACCGTCGAGCAGAACTTCGACGGCATCACCTACGCCAAGGGCGCGTCCACCCTCAAGCAGCTGGCCGCCTACGTTGGTCAGGATGCTTTCCTCGCCGGTGCTCGTATGCACTTTGCCCGTCACCGCTTTGGCAATGCCACCTTCGCGGACCTGCTGGACGCGCTCTCCGAGGCTTCCGGTCGCGATCTGTCTGGCTGGGCCGATCAGTGGCTGACCACCACCGGTATCACCACCCTGGCGCCAGAGTTCCATCAAGAGGACGGCAAGTACACCTCCTTCGCAGTCACGCAGGAAGGCGCCGAGCCGGGTGCCGGTGAACTCCGTGATCACCGAATCGCAGTGGGCATCTACAACCTGCGCGGCACCGGCGCGGACGCTGTACTTGAGCGCACCAAGCGCGTCGAAATCGACGTCCGCGGTGCCCGCACCGATGTCCCAGAACTTGTCGACACACCAGTTGGCGACGTCGTGCTGGTTAACGACGACGACCTCACCTACAGCATGATTCGCCTGGACGAGGGCTCGCTTGCCACCGTCATCGACAACATCGGCGCTTTCACCGATTCGATGGCACGCACACTGTGCTGGTCCGCCAGCTGGCAGATGGTTCGCGCAGGCCAGATGCGCGCTCGCGACTTCGTCAGCCTGGTGCTCCGCGGCATCCCGGGCGAGAACAAGCTCTCCGTCCTGGAGCGCGTCATCGCTCAGGCGGTCAGCGCCGTCAACGTCTACGCCGATCCGCAGTGGGCAGAGTCCACCGGCCGCGATCTGCTGGCTCAGGGTCTGTTGGACTACGCGAAGAAGGAAACCGACGCCGACCGCGCCCTGGTTTTCGTTAACGCTCTGGCTACCGTGGGCTCGTCGAATAGCGACGTCGTGGACGCACTGCGCGCCATCTACGCCGGCGACGCCGCCAAGGCTGGCTTCCCCGCTGTCACTGTCGACACCGACATGCAGTGGCGCGCCTTGAAGGCTCTGGTTTCCGCTGGTCTCGAAGGCGAGGAGGCCATCGCAGAGCTTGAAAAGACCGACAATTCAGCACTCGGCGCGCAGGCCGCCATCGCCTGCCGCGCCTCCGTGCCGACGCTCGCCAACAAGGCCCGCGTCTGGGCTGAGGCGACTGTCTCCGGCGACGACGCCCCGTCGAACCTTGTCATTCGCCACCTGCTGGCCGGCTTCAACGCGCCGGGCTCGGGTGCGGTGCTCGCGCAGGCGCTTGACGACGACTCCCGTGTCACCATCAACGCGGTGCAGTCGGCAACCTCGCTGTCGGAGCACTTCTTCGCTGTTGCCAACAGCTGGTGGAAGCAGTTCTCCTCCGAGACGGCCCAGACTCTCCTCGAGGGCTTCTACCCCACTTGGGAGATCAGCGAGTCGGCAATCGCGGCCGCTCAGCGCCTGCTCGACAGCGAGGAGACTGCGTCGCCGGTCAAGCGCATCATTTCTGAGCAGCAGTTCCTGGTGAAGCTCGCTCTCCGCGCCCGCGAGTTCGACGCGAAGTAACAAGTGATTTCGGCCGGCACTTTGGCCGTTATCGTTTTCGTGGCATCAAGTCGATAGACTTGGTGCCATGACAACTTCTCAGACGCTCTTTGACTCCGTCGGCGGCGAGGATGTCTTCAATCGCATCGTCCATGGTTTTTACACGCGCATGCGTTCCGATGACCTCATCGGCCCGATGTACCCCAGCGATGACTGGGAGGGCGCCGAGGATCGACTACGTATGTTTCTCGTCCAGTACTGGGGCGGGCCGCACACCTACAGCGAACAGCGTGGTCATCCGCGCCTGCGCATGCGCCACATGCCGTTTTCCATCGGCGAGGCCGAACGCGACCGCTGGCTGGAAATCATGAGCGCCTCACTCGCAGATATTTCCGATGACGAGCTCCCCCGCCCCCAGCGCGAAGCCATGTGGAACCACATGGTGCAGGTTGCTGACATGCTCATCAACCGCTTCGACGCGCAGTAGGAATTAGGCCCTGCGCCGCTAGTTCAGCAGCGGCAGCACGCCAAAGGACTCGAGCGTAAAGATCGAGCCAAACCGCCCATCCAGCCGGTGCCACCGTCCCTTTGTGGACACGCGCACCGGCTCTTTTTCATCCGGTTGCTCGGGGATGAAGCCCATCGTGCACAGCGCAAACACGTCCCGCATGGTCACGTCCACGACGCTTTTCGACGTCGCCTGCGACTGCCCCTCCCCTGTATCAACAGTGGCTTCACCGGTACCGCCGCTGACAGTGAGAACCTTTTGGTCCAGCAGAGACGGTGGCATGCCCATCGGGCCGGAAGATTCGACGGCGACCGCGCGCCCCTGCTTCTCGAGAGTCCGGAAAGCAGTCGCTGGAACATAGTCGACAACCTGCCATCCTTCCGGCACTGGCAGGAATCCCGGCCAGGAGGACGCCGACTGCGCATGCACGCGGTATGGCATCGCGGTGAGCGAAGCTTCTTTCTCCTCTTCGTCCTCAGCAGTTTTTGCCTGCGCAAAGGCACGCACTGCGATGTCTTTAATCTCCGCGGCGGTGACGATGATGTCGTCGGGAAGCGCGTGCAGCGCAATCGTGCGCATGGCGAGCGGGCCGATTGGGGTCTTCACCCATACCTGCGACATTGCGGGCGCAGCGTTAGGTGCCGACGAGGAACTGATACCAGCGGCGGCGGTCTTACGTGCTCGGATGCGTAGCAACGTGCTCTCGTCGAGGGCGTAGGCCTTATGGGCCAGGACGCCCAGGTTCTTCAGGGCATCGGGAGTGCCGAAGGTCAGCTCGGCAGCGGGATGAGAAGTGGTCACGGCGAATTACTTGTCCTGGTCTTCCTTGTTGTCTTCGATTGCGGGAGCTG
Organism: Corynebacterium sp. HMSC076C10; assembly: GCF_001812455.1. Classification (NCBI taxonomy): domain Bacteria; kingdom Bacillati; phylum Actinomycetota; class Actinomycetes; order Mycobacteriales; family Corynebacteriaceae; genus Corynebacterium; species Corynebacterium sp. HMSC076C10. The sequence continues at coordinate 16,954 of NZ_KV809154.1, read as the reverse complement.
CAAAACGCTCCAGTTCACGGCGGGCAGACGGGGAGAGCTCGACTGCCTTCGCAGTCTTGAGATCAAACATCACCATCACGGTTTCGAGCACAGCAACGATGTGATCATGCTGGTCGGAGATTGTCTGGCGAAGTGTGAAAGAGGTGCGACCGAAGTTGATAATCTCGGTCTCAACCACAACTTCCTGGGTGTCCGGCAAAATAGCGCGGACGTAGTCAATCTCCAGGCGACGCACCACTGCCGCAGGCATCCCTGCCCCGCCGCCGAGACCGCGCATCACAAAGTCCAGACGAGCCTGCTGGGCGTATTCCAGGAAAGCGGTGTTGTTGGCGTGGCCATACTGATCGAAATCAGACCAGCGGATAGCGACGTTGGTACGAAATGGTGCTGATTCAGTCATACCCAGAACTATAGGCGTTTTCTGGAGCTACGATCCTGCGAAAAACGCGAAAGCCCGGAACCTGTGCACTGGTGCGAGCCAGTCCACAAGGTTCCGGACTTTGCCGTTGGCAAAAATCAGATTCGCGAGAAACAGATTAGCGAGTCAGGCGACGGTGAGTGACGCGCGACGGGCGTGCAGCCTCCTCGCCGTAACGCTCAATCTTGTTCTTCTCGTAGCCCTCGAAGTTGCCCTCGAACCAGAACCACTTGCCCTCTTCGAAGTTGCCTTCCCATGCGAGGATGTGGGTACAGGTGCGGTCCAGGAACCAACGGTCGTGGGAAATGACCACGGCACAGCCCGGGAAGTTCTGCAGTGCGTTTTCCAGCGAAGACAGGGTTTCGACGTCAAGGTCGTTAGTCGGCTCATCCAGGAGGATCAGGTTACCGCCCTGCTTCAGGGTCAGCGCGAGGTTCAGACGGTTGCGCTCACCACCGGAAAGAACCTTCGACGGCTTCTGCTGGTCCGCACCCTTGAAACCGAATGCAGACAGGTACGCACGAGACGGCATCTCGTTCTGGCCGACCACGATGTAGTCGAGACCATCAGAGACGACCTCCCAGACGGTCTTTTCCGGATCGATGTTTTCACGACCCTGGTCAACGTAGCTGAGCTGAACAGTCTGACCGACCTTGACCTCACCGGAATCCGGCTGCTCCAGACCCACGATGGTCTTGAACAGGGTGGACTTACCCACACCGTTCGGGCCAATCACACCGACGATGCCGTTACGCGGCAGGGTGAACGACAGGTCCTTAATCAGGACGCGGCCATCAAAGCCCTTCTCCAGGTCCTTGACCTCAACAACCTGGTTACCCAGGCGCGGCGGGGTCGGAATCTGGATTTCTTCGAAGTCGAGCTTCTTGTACTGCTCGGCTTCCTCCACCATCTGCTCGTAGCGCTCCAGACGGGCCTTGTTCTTGGCCTGGCGAGCCTTCTGACCCGAGCGGACCCACGCCAGCTCGTCCTTCAGGCGCTTCTGCAGCTTGGCGTCCTTCTTACCTGCAACCTCGAGGCGCTCAGCCTTCTTCTCCAGGTAAGTCGAGTAATTGCCCTCGTACGGGTAGAGCTTGCCGCGGTCGACCTCACAGATCCAGCCAGCGACGTGATCCAGGAAGTAACGGTCGTGGGTCACGGCCAGGACGGCACCCGGGTACTTAGCCAGGTGCTGCTCGAGCCACAGCACAGACTCGGCGTCCAGGTGGTTAGTCGGCTCGTCGAGAAGCAGCAGGTCCGGCTCGGAGAGCAGCAGCTTTGCCAGTGCTACACGACGACGCTCACCACCGGAGAGGTGAGTAACCGGCTCGTCCGCCGGCGGGCAGCGAAGCGCATCCATTGCCTGCTCAATCTTGGAATCCAGCTCCCAAGCATCAGCGGCGTCGAGCTCCTCCTGGAGCTTGCCCATTTCTTCCATGAGCTCGTCGGTGTAATTGGTGGCCATCTCCTCGGCGATGGCTTCAAAACGAGCCTTCTTCTCGAAGATGTCGCCGAGGCCCTCCTCGACGTTGCCGCGAACGGTCTTCTCCTCATTCAGCGGAGGCTCCTGCAGCAGGATGCCGACAGTGGCGCCCGGCTCCAGGAAAGCTTCACCGTTACTCGGCTGATCAAGGCCAGCCATAATCTTCAGAATCGACGACTTACCTGCGCCGTTCGGACCGACCACGCCGATCTTTGCGCCCGGGTAAAACGCCATGGTGACGTTGTCGAGAATAACCTTATCGCCGTGCGCCTTGCGCACGTTTTTCATCTGGTAGATGAACTCACCCATGGTGGAATTTCGTCCCCTCGTAGAAAGGAAATAAGCAATCCCTGTAGAGGTTACGCATAGGAACCAAAAGGCACAATCTACATGGGCGTACCCGCAATCCTTTCCCACCAAAATCTCTGCCAGGCTCCTAGCAAAACTAGCTGCGAGATAACGCTGCCGAATCGTATGCGATCCCTCCCCTTTCTCAGCAGCGTCACCTCACGTGCAGTAATTACCCCTCCCCTCTTTCCGCTCTTTCAGCGGCTCCCCCTCATTCCGCTCTACAACGATGTACTGGCTCCTGGGTTAGAACGGCGCACTGACTCCTGCATCAGCCATTTCTCGCTGCTCCGAACTAGCTGCACCTGTGTTCCCCGCCTCACCAGCGCCGCCCGTACTAGCAGTGAAGGTGCGCACGGCCCCGGCCTGAGACGCAACTGTCTCAGTAACCGAAGCTTCCGAATCCCCAGTCGATGCCTCACCAAGACCAGTCGGCGACTCATGCGGCTTCTCAGTCATAGTCTTCACCGTTGCCAGGTGACGGCGCAGATTCGGCCCCACCGCCTTGGCAATGATCTTCTGGCGCTGATGCTTCGTACCATCATCGCCCTCCCAGCGATCCGTACGAACGTGACCGTGGACAATGACGGCTTGGCCCTTCCACACCGTGTTATTCACGTTCTCGGCGAGCTTGCCCCAACATTCAACATCAAAATATGACGTCTCCGACTGCTCCCAACCATTCTCCCCCTTCCATGACTTGCTGGATGCCACAGAAAACTTGCAGACCTTTGCCCCAGAATTGGTATTTCGATTTTCCACATGATGGACCACATTGCCCACCACGGTAATAACTGCCTCAGACATCGGGCTCCTCCCCCAAAGAAAGCGTTTACCTACTGCGGCCGAATAATTCGAAGGTGTCTCATTCGTGCCGTGCCATTTACTTTTCCGGCTTCGAGAAACAAATGAAAGAGGTACATAAAAAGCCTGTGGATAAGTTTGTCGAAAAGACAACTATCCACAGGCTACGTATGAAGTTGAGGGGCGAAGTCGCGGCAATCCTCGTCGTCAAGCATGCAAAATCAGCTTAACGACGCTACCTTCCGCGCCTCTTCGAGGCATCGATCGGATTATCCATGTGCACCGGATGCTGCGCGTCAACCTCCGAGGTGTAGTAATCGCGCTCATCCTCGCCACCAACACCGACCTGCTGGCTCATGCGAGCGAGCATTTCGTTGTAAGCGGCCAACTCCTCATCATTGTTGCGGTCTGCGACGCGGTCGTAGCGGGCTGCATCCTTTTCATCGGAACGCCGCCACTGTACAAACAGCGCAACGGTGACGATGTAGAGCGGAACCTCACCGGCAGCCCACGCGACGGCACCACCAACGTTCTGATCTTCCAGGAGATTCACTGCCCAAGGGAGATCCAGGCTGGCGTAGTAGGCCTCGGCAAGCACCTGCTGCGACTGCATCAGCGAAATACCGAACCAAGCGTGGAACGGCAACGAACCCATCAGCGTGACCAGCTTGACCGACGGCTCAATCTGCTGTGGTGCAGCATCGACACCGATAATGACCCAGTAGAAGATGTAACCGGAGATCAAGAAGTGGATGTTCATGAACACGTGGCCCGCGTGCTCATCAGCCAGGAAGTCGTAAATCGGTGTCATGTAGAGCAGGTAAAAGCCCGCGACGAACTGCACCGTTGCCACAACCGGGTGCGTGAGGAAACGCGACACCGGGTTGTTGATGAAGACCACCAGCCACTCACGAATACCAGGCAGACCATCGCGGCCGGCCGGCTTCAGCGCACGCAGCGCGAGCGTAACTGGGCCGCCCAGGACCAGCATGACCGGAATGCCCATGGAGTAAAGCATGTGGGCGATCATGTGAACCGAGAACAGAGCCGGCATGTACACGCCCAGCGCGCTGCACGAAGTAAACAGCAGCGTGGCACAGCCGGCGAGCCACCACAGGGTGTTGGACAGCGGCCAGGTACCGCCGCGCTTCTTCAGCAAGTAGAGCCAGTACAAGTAAATCCACGCGGCAATGATGGCGGCAGAGCCGAAGAAGATGTCAAAGCGCCACTGCGTGAACATGGCCTCCCAACCGAATGGGATCTCCAGGTTGTAACCTAGCTTGACCTGCATCTGCGTAATCGACGGCAGGCCCTCACCGCCGGCCTGCTCAGAGAAATTCGGTGGCGGCGGAGTACGGCCCAGAGCTACGGCAACGCCGATTGTCAGCGCCATGATGATGACCTCGACAATGGCCAGACGCCAGAATGGACGATTCGACTGAGCGCGCTCAATCTCCGGAATGGTGATCTTGCGGTGCACATAGCCGCATAGGCCCAGCAAGATAGTGAGAACGGCCTTGACCAGCACCATGATGCCGTAGTTGTTGCTGACCAGGTCAGACCAGTCAATGTTGATGGCTGCGTTAATGAAGCCGGAGGCAGACATGGCGATGAAAGCCACCAACGCCACGAAAGAATAGCGCTTCACTACCTCTGGCATCCATTCACCGCGACGACGCGCGTGGCCAACCAGCGCCATCAAACCGCCGACCCAAAACACAGTGAAGGTCAAGTGCCAGATGTAGGAGTTAGTGCCGTAGTCATGGGCACCACCGGAGGCATTGTGGCTTACAACCGCCAGCGGCATCATCGACACCAAGCTGATGGCGAAGAACACCGGCTGCCAAATCCACTTACGAGTCAGCGATGAACCAAGCGCCACAATGCCCGCAAAAATAGCTACCCACAGCCACGCCAAGCCCTCCTTGGTCTGCTCCAACGACACAGCCCAGTTACTCAGCTGAATCGTCGTCGACAGCGGCTGGCCCGACACATCGGAGAGCACCAGCGGAATCTCCATCAGCGCCATGAGGCCCCAGCCGAGCATGGCCCACATACCCGTGCGGGATGCCGTGTAGCCGTCGAGGCCCAAAGTGCCGTCGGCACGCTGCTTCGTACCGAAAGCGGCGAGCATAAACGAACCGACACCGAGGCAGGCGAGCAGCTCACCGGCCGCCTTCGCGAACGGGAACCCGAAGGTGGTGATTGTGCCGGGATCGGGAATACCCAACGTGGCGCGCGAATCCATGTTGAACGCCATCGAGAGCAAACCAGCTAGAACGCCGCCGATAAGTACAAAAACAACGTACCAACCAGCAGATTTACGGACTTTCTTATCCTTGCTAACAGGCGGAGAGGTCTCGGCCTTGGTCGTGGCAGTCATAGCCCTAAGCTTAGCGACCAAAGTCCCTAGAACAGAACCGGTTGTGATTGGCTACATTAGAGACGCTACAATGCTTTTCTTAGCTAGCCTCCATAGCTCAGTGGACAGAGCAGTCGGCTTCTACCCGATTGGTCGAGGGTTCGAATCCTTCTGGGGGCGCAAAAATAACCCGCCTGAACTGGTTTTATACCAGCATCAGGCGGGTTTTTACTTCTTAGTTCTTCTTGTTATCCGCAGGATCCGGGCGCAAGTAACGGTCGACCATGTCGACGACCTCTTCGACAGATTTCTTGTCTAGCGCCGCGTCTTTGCCATCCGGGCGCCACACCAGCACCATCGTCTGAATCAGACGGTAAATGTTGCGCGCCAGCAGATATGGATCGTGCTCGCGAATAGTGCCGTCTTCCTGCCCGTGACGGACACCGGGGAGAATGAATTTCTCCACAATTTCCAGCTGTGTATCGCTCATCTCTCCAGTGAGCGCTTCTAAGACACGGTCGGGATCTGTCTTGACCAGGCCAGGGAAAAAGTCACTTTCGATGATGCGTTGAACGACGATTCGAATACGCAGCAACATGCGAGCGCGCGAATCGCCAGGGACATAGCGGAGCCCCTCAAGCATGTGCAGGATTTCGCGGTTGGTCACTTCCCCCAGAAGCTCACCAATGTCAGCGTATCGACGATATACGGTCGGACGCGAAACTCCTGCCTTGCGAGCAATTTCTGCAATCGAAGTCCTACGCAAGCCCACAGTCATTACGCTTTCGCGCGCAGCGGCAATGATGACATCATCGACGGATGGTTTCTGTGCCGCGGTGGTGCTTTGAGCAGCGTCGCCAACACGCCTCGTCTCATCCATGTAACTATTTCTCCCGTTGGAATCCGAACTCAGAAGTAATTTTATCAGGCAAATAGGTCGATTTAGTTCATGCCCCGTTGTCAAATTCTAAGATCTTACTTTCCAGTTAATTTCGTTTCCCCCACAATTCGCTCCACAAACCACACGGCAATCCACACGCCCGACCACAGCACAATCCACATCGCTAAGCTGGGCGTAGTCAGCGTGTGCCCCCACAGCCCAGTCCGGGCACAAAATAAGGCGCACTGCAGAATCATGCCGAATCTCAGCGAAAGGTGAAATCATGGCTCAGCCCGATCCCGACCTCCAGCTCTCCCCTGAGCTCGACCGCATCGTGTGGATTGACTGTGAGATGACGGGCCTCGAACCCGAGCGCCACGTCATTGTCGAAATCGCGGCTCTCGTCACCGACGCCAACCTCAACGTCCTCGGGGAAGGCGTGGACATCGTCGTGCACGCGTCCGAGACCGAATTGGCGCAGATGGACGACTTCGTCACCAAGATGCATGCGAAGTCCGGCCTGGATCAGGAAATTCGCGACAGCAAGACTAATGTCGCCGACGCCGAACAGGCTGTTTTGGACTACATCCGTCAGTGGGTTACCGAGCCGCGCACCGCTCCGCTGGCAGGCAACTCGATTGCCTCAGATCGCAAGTTCATCCACCGCTACATGCCAGAGCTCGACCAGTACCTGCACTACCGCATGATTGATGTGTCTTCCTTCAAGGAACTGGCCCGCCGCTGGTACCCCCAGGTCCTCAAGGGCGCTCCAGAAAAGGGTCTCGCTCACCGAGCTCTTGCAGATATCAAGGAGTCGATCCGCGAGTTGGACTACTACCGCCGCGCCATGCTTCTGCCCCACCCCGGCCCCGAAGGCGACACTATTTCTGCCGCAAGCAAGGAATCGACGGAAAAGTACGGTGAGATTCGCGGCTAGCTCGCTTTACGACGACCCAAACCCCATCCTTTCCCAAATTTGTCCGGGTTGACCTGCTGTTTTTGTTTCCAGCCCACTGTGGGCTACCATATAGTTCGCTGCAGAGATGAGCTGAGATTACAGCTCCTTTAATGCGGTAATGGTGACTGTAGTTCAGTTGGTAGAGCACCAGGTTGTGATCCTGGGTGTCGCGGGTTCGAGTCCCGTCAGTCACCCCAAGTAGAACCCTCGGCCAGGTTTTTCCGGGCCGAGGGTTTTTGTGTTTCCGCCCGGCGCGTCGCCGGGGTGGGCCTTTTTGCTGCTAAGTCCCCCCCATAGTCACTACCGAGTAGCCACCAAGCCTGCATCCGCGGACTGCAGCTTGCCGTCAACCATCTCCACGATTCGGTCGGCACCGTGAAGCTGCCCCAGGTCGTGGGTGATGCACAGGGTGGCCACACCCATCTTCCGCGTCACATCCATAATCAGTCGCGTCACCGCCCCTGCACTCTTCTGATCCAAAGCCGCGGTCGGTTCGTCGACCAGCAGCACTTCCGGCTCATTCATCAGTGCGCGCGCAACATTGACGCGTGCCTGCTGACCACCGGAAAGCTGGCTCACGCGACGGTTTCCCAGCCCAGTCAGGCCGACTGCCTCTAGCAGCTCATCCGCGCGCTTCTCCGCTTCACGACGGCCACCCGCCGGCCACCCGAAAACACGGCCCAGTCGCCGCATTGCGATGAGCTGCTGCTTAACCGTCAGCGCTGGCAGAAGATTCGGCTGCTGGAAAACGATGCCGATGTGTTCGCGACGAATCTTGGCAGCATCCGCGCCTCGAGCGCTCAGATCAATGGCCTTCCTTTCCGCACTCTCGTCCGCGCCTGCACCGTTCGCGTCCTGCTTGTTGGAGTACAGCGTGACATGTCCGGTATCGGCACTCTTCAAACAACCTGCGATGGTCAACAGAGTCGACTTGCCGGAACCCGATGGTCCGACCAGTCCCACTACCTCGCCTGCCCGGATCTTCAGCGAGATGTCATCCAAAATGGTGCGTTTGTTGTCGCCATCTTGGACGGTCAGCGAGATGTTCTTCAGAGCGAGTGCCACGGGAGCCTGGTTGTCGATGTAGGTAGTCATTTTGTCCTCAATTCCTCAATTCCTCAGTTGCAGGTTGTGCATGATTAACGCGATGTGAGTGTTCTGTGGGAAGCCGCCGTGCTAGGCCGTACTAACGAGCCACTACGCATTCGCCAATGCGGTGGTCGGATCGACGCGGAATACCGGCACCAGTGCCAGCAGCGCACCAACTACGCCGGTCACGGCCAGAATGAGCCCCGGCACGACGGTCGTGGAAGCATCGACCACAATTGGCATGACGTCGCCGCTCTGCAGAGCCCAGCCCGCCGCTGCAGTCACCGCAACACCGCCGCCGACTCCGATTGCCAGCACGGCCAGGACCTGCGCCAGAGAGTCAGCCACCAGCACGGAGCGGGACGCACCGAGCGCCGAGGAAATGGCCACACCACGCAGTCGTTGAACAGTCCACACTGTGAAGAACGCGCCTACCACCAGCGCAGAAATCACATACAGCATCGAGGTCATCGCGTTCAGCGAGGTCTGCTCGCCCTGATAGGAAGCCGACAGGTTATTGCGCTCGCCGTCGCGCAGAATTGTTCCTTCCGGGACATTCGGCAGCTGCGTCGCAGACTCGTCGACAACCATCGCCGCCGGCACCATCTGCCCCGGTGTCAGGTCTTCCATCACACCGCGCCCGGCATAAATGACCGCTTGGTGGTCCAACCACTTATCCCCCGCCACGCGCGCAACGGTGGCCTCGTGCTCGCCCATCGCACCAGACAGGGTCAGCGAGTCACCTTCCGCAATGGCGGTTTCACCGACACCGTCGGTGACGGCCACCTGGTCGTCGTTAAGCGAAAAGTCGGAGATGACGGTGACGGGCGTTTCATCGACGCGCGCACGACTGACGTAGACATCGCGGACGTTTGCGCCGTTGTCGCTCGCCCACGTCTGGACGCTCTTTCGCGCCGTCTCGCCGATGCTTGACGACGACAACGACGTAGCCCCCTCCGAGATGACGACGGCGTCGTTTTTGCCGTAGACCTCGTCAAGTGCGGAGACGGACTGGGCTGACAGTCCGGCAGCCAAAGCCGAGAGGAACGTGACCATCACAGCAATCATGCCGACGGTGATGGTGATCAGTGCGGCACGGCCTGGAGCGGCTCGAAGTTCTTTCATTGACTGGTACATACTCATTATGGTCGTGGATTCAAAGGCGGATTTAATCGCCAGGGAGGTTGAACTTCGTCTCCAACTTTCGGTTGATGTTGACAATTCCGGCTTGTCAGCGGTGTTTTGGCAGGCGGAACTGCCCTAAGCTCGAGAGCGTGGATACTCCTGAGACCCTGAACCGCAGCTGGCAATTACTGCGGTTTGCCCTGGATGTTTTGGTGCTGGTGCTGCTGGCGGTATGCGTGGTTCCGGATCCGCAGTGGCGAATCATCACCTATGCGGCGTGCTTTCTAGCGGTGTACATCGCAGGTTCGGTCGGGCCGATTGGTCGGGCTCGGCATGGCAACGTAGCCAACGAGGTCGCGCTGACTAAGCCGCGTGGCCTGCTGTTGGGCTGGCTTGTGATTCTGCTGCTGTGCTGGGCGGCGTTGGCGTTTGCAACGCTGGACGCCTCGTTCCTGGTTTTCCCACTATTTTTCGTAATTTTGCAGGTAACCGGCGGCCTTATGGCCGTAATCATGGTGGCGGCGACAACTGCGACGGCAATCGGTGCTATCGCCGTCCACACTCCGCTGACATTTGGTGGTGTCCTCGGCCCCATTCTGGGTGGGACGTTTGTACTCACGGTGGGGCTGGGGTTCCGGCTCCTGCAGAAGGAGACTATCGAAAAGACCAAGGCGCTGGAGGAGCTCTCAGCCGCCCGCGCCCACTCGGAAGCACTGTCCCGTCGTGCCGGTGAGCTGGACGAACGCGCACGCCTCGCAGCGGATATTCATGACACCGTGGCGCAGGGACTTTCCTCCATCCAGCTGTTGCTGCATTCGGTGGAGTCCCGCATGAAAAGTGCTCCCACTCAGCATGACCAGGCCTCGGTGGATTCGCTACAGCTCGCCCGCAAGGTTGCGGCCGACAATCTCGCCGAGACCCGGCGCATCATCGCAGCACTTCAGCCGGCTCCCCTCGAAGGCGCAGACCTATCCGGTGCGTTGGAGAAAGTCTGCTCCTCCACGGTGCTGGGCGATGCTGTCAGCTTCTGCGTCGACGGCACACCCACGCGGCTGCCGGCCACCGTCGAAGCCACCATCATCAGGGTGGCCCAGGCGAGCTTGGCGAACGTCGTCAAGCATGCACACGCCACGCGTTGCCGTGTCACCCTGACCTACCAGCCCGACGAGATTCTGCTCGACTGCGTCGACAACGGCATCGGCTTCGACCCCACCGCACCAACTAACGACGACAGCGTGGGGATCGCCAACGCGCGCCGACGCGTGGAGAAGCTCGGCGGCACCTTCACCATCGAGTCGGAACCGGGGCGTGGCTGCGGTGTCAGCGTCAGCATCCCGCACGAGCTCACCCCTTAAGGCCCCGCCTGGTAAGCAGGTAGGAAACGACCATTCACATCACCCTAGGAGTTAGCCAGGTGACCAAGCCCATCGGAGTCCTCATCGCTGACGATCACCCCATCGTCCGCGCTGGTCTTCGCGCAGTCGTTGAATCGGCGCCGGATATCGTCGTGGTTGGCGAGGCGGCCAGCGGCGACGAGGCGGTCGAGAAGGTGCGCGCATCGCTTGACGACGACTCTTGCGACCCCATCGATCTGGTACTCATGGACCTTCGCTTTGGTGAGGCCCCTGGCACTGCTACCCGCGCAGGCGGAGTTGATGCCACCGCAGCCATCCGCGCACTGGCCGGGCGCGGCGCAAAGGCCCCAGAAGTGTTGGTGGTGACCAATTATTCTTCGGACTCCGATGTGCTCGGCGCTGTCACCGCAGGCGCAGTTGGTTATCTGCTGAAGGATGCCGCTCCGGAGGAGCTCATCGATGGTATCCGTCGTGCCGTTCGCGGCGAGACCGTGCTGAACACACAAGTGGCCGGGCGCTTGATGGGTCGGATGCGCAACCCCAATACAGCACTAACCCCGCGCGAACTCGAAGTGCTCGAGTTGGTCGCGCGGGGTATGTCGAATAGAAAAATTGCAGAACAGCTGGTGCTCACCGAAGCGACTGTGAAATCGCATCTGGTACATATTTTCACCAAGCTAGACGTCAGCTCCCGCACCGCGGCTGTTGCTCGGGCGCAGGAGCTGGGAATGTTGGGTGATTAGGAAACGGACTAACCCGCGTGGCTTAAATGATGGCCTCACTTAGAGGACATGGACTACCAAGAGCTGGTCTCGTCGGCGTTGCCCTTCTTCCAGGTCTCCCACGGGATGTTCCAGTCACCGAGTCCATCAACACCGGAGAGCGTCTCACCAATCGTATTCTTCACAATCACGATGTCACCGCGCTTAGTGTTGTCCAGGAACCACTTAGCGTTGGCGTCAGTGACGTTGATGCAGCCGTGAGACTGGTTGACGCTGCCCTGTGCCCACGTTGACCACGGTGCACCGTGGACGTAGATACCGGAGTAAGACATCTGCGTTGCATAGTTAACCGGCGTGACGTAGCCACCGTTTTCCAGAGACAGGCCGTAGGTACGAGAGTCCATCACCATGGTCTCGTTGCGATCACCGATGATGTACTGGCCATTCGGAGTCGGGTGAACATTCGACCCCATAGAGATAGGCATGGAGTTTACGACTTCACCGTTCCTCTTAATGACCATGGTCTTCGTCGCGTCATCAGCGATAGCAATGACTTCATCACCGATAGTGAAGCTGGTTTCGGCGGACTCCGCACCGTACATATCGTCACCAAGATCCGTGCCGTAAATATCGGACTTCACGGTAACCTTGGTCCCCGGCTTCCAGTACTCCTTTGGACGCCAGCGCACCTCACTGTTATTCAGCCAGTAGAAAGCGCCTTCCACCTTAGGCTCGGTGGTCACCTTAATTGCTTCCTCAGCAGCCTTGCGGTCCGAAATACTCGCGCTGAATTTCACAGCAATAGTCTGACCGACACCCACGGTGGAACCATCCAGCGGGGACAGGTAACCATTTACCTGAGAAGTCGGCTCGACGGTGGTGAAAGAAGTAGCCAGCTTTTCTGTGCCCGAGGTGGCGTTAATCTCATAGGTCTTTGAGTAGCCCAGGGGTTCTGCAGTGGTCCACTTGGTACCACTGGAGTCGAGCTTGCCCTTGACCTCTTTGCCCTCAGGGTTGGTCATAACAACCTTGTCCAGGCGATGTCCCTCTTCCACCTGAACCGAAATCGGGTCAACCACCGAAACATCGGTGGCGTCGTCCTTCACACTGGCGACAAGACCAACGTCTGGCTTCTCCGCCTCTTGCTGCTCGGCATTATCTCCGCCGACGGTACAAGCAGCTAGCGAGATGGTGGTCGCAAATGTCACCACCGCCATCGACAGGCGCTTAAAAGATTGCCGCATGATCGTGCTTCACTCCAACAGTGCAATTATTAAGTAGTAAGTCCCGGGGACACACTGCGACACACAGCGGAGTCCTGCTACAGCCCCTGGTGCGCCCTCGAAAAAGGTCAGACTGCCCTGCAGCGGCACTAGCCACCGATAAAACGCTCGCCCTAACTGAAAAGCCTTATTGACTGCCCAATCGCAGTCATCAACCCCTCACAGGGCGCAGCACGCAAAGTAGCCCAACGGTTCCTACAGTTAACCCTCTGGAAAATTGCTGTGCAACCCCAAAAAACCGGGGCACTTCAACCGACCTGGGAAAACAGCGCCCCCTTGAAGCTGCGTTACCGAAAAGTAATCAGTTCGCTATTCAAAAGTGCCACCGGACGCTTCCGGACGTTACTGAACACTGTCGAACGTAACTCCGACATCTATGCACACTCCCAACGTCGATGGCATTGATACAGGCCCTACCCCACTTTGAGGATTTCCAAACTTTTTTTGAACTTTTTTCAAACGGTTGCGCAAAACCTTTCAAAAAACATGCAAAAACATCAATTCAAAAACAGCATCTGACCAGCCGATTTTACAAACAATCAGAAACCTGGTTATATATCTTCTCGTTGCCGGCGAGGAGCTCACACAGAGAGCACCAAGCAGGAAACAGTAAGCGCCATTAGCTCAACTGGCAGAGCAGCTGACTCTTAATCAGCGGGTTCGGGGTTCGAGTCCCTGATGGCGCACAATACAGACCGGGAAGGTAGAAATACCCTCCCGGTCTTTTTGTTGCATAACAAGCGTAGGCGCCAACTTGCAACCCTCGCTCGCACCCCACGCCTGACTCAAACAAGGGTTAGATACGCAAAAGCGCACGACCCCAGGCAACCACCCGAAGCGCGTGCGCTAATTACCGAAAAACTATTTAGCAGCAGTCTCAATCATCTCGCGAATGCGGTCAATTTCCTTGCTGCGATTGCGGTTGCGACGAATGCCCATTGCGATGCCACCAACAACAAGTGCGGCAACGACGCCCAGTGCTGCCTGCACCTTCGGCTCATTCAGAGCATCGAAAACACGGGTCTTTGCGTCATCCGCAACGTTCTTCGGATTCGTTCGCACGGTTAGCTCATCCAGAGTACGGGCGAGCTGGTTACGGTTACGCTCAATATCGCGCTGGATATCTTCAATGCTGCGAGCCACGTAAACTCCCTAAAAAGTTGAATATCTAAAGTGATTGTTCGCCTAAAAGACTAACACTTCCACTACAGCAACGTGGGCGAGCACGGGGAAAAACTCAACGCATTGCTTCAGAGTCGACACGCACCGCTCCAGAGTCGATACGATGAAGCCATGACTACTTCTTCCTCCAGCGACAAAGAATACGGCCAGAACAACATCCGTCTGGAAGCTGGCGACCCTGCCCCAGCGTTTACTCTTCTCAACGACGCCGAAGAGCAGGTTTCTCTGTCGGACTACGCGGGCAAGCCCGTGCTGATTTACTTCTACCCGCGGGCCAACACCCCAGGTTGCACCACTGAGGCATGCGACTTCCGCGATGAATCCGCTGCCCTGAACGATGCCGGCATTCCTGTCGTAGGTATTTCTCCGGACAAGCCGGCGAAACTCGCAAAGTTCCGCGAGGACCACGGCTTAAACTTCACCCTTCTGTCCGATCCGGACAAGGAAACCATGACCGCATTCGGCGCTTTCGGCGAGAAGAAGAACTACGGCAAGATTGTCCAGGGCGTCATCCGCTCGACTTTCCTGGTTAATGCCGAAGGAGAAATTGAAAAGGCCTGGTACAACGTTCGCGCCAAGGGGCACGTCCAGCGCGTACTGCGTGACTTGGGCGTGGAATCACAGGCTTCCGAAAGCTAACTAGCCGCAAGGCCTACTTTGACCCTGGCCCCAAACTCTCCTCCCACATCATCCCGATTAGACGGTTTCGTAGTAGTGACTCAATCCCAGGACGCACCGAATATTCTTCGTCCCCGTCGCACTCCGGCTCAGCAACGCAGCCGAGAGCGGTACGCACGCATGCTCAGCTCGGCACGCACAGTGCTCATCGAGCACGGGTTTGAGTCTTTCACTTTCGACGAAGTCGCTCGCATCGCAGATATCCCCATTGGCACGCTCTACCAATTCTTCGCAAACAAGTATGTGATGATCTGCGAGCTCGACCGTCAGGACACCGAGGCCGTCATCGAGGAAGTCTCACGCTTCGGCGAAACAGTCCCCACCTTGAAATGGCCGGAGTTTCTCTCGGAGTTCATCGATCACCTGGCAAAACTCTGGCGCGAGGACGTTTCCAGAAGAGCCGTATGGCTGGCTGTTCAATCAACGCCCGCCACACGCGCAACCGCAGAAGATACGAAGTCACGCCTGGTCACCGAGATTTCAAAGGTGCTGCGCCCGCTGGTGCCGTCGTCAAGCGATGCGGAACTGAACTTCATCTCCGACCTCATGATTAACGCCACGTACGCCCTGCTGAATTATGCGGTGGACCATCCGGGAAGCGATGCTGAGCGGGAAGCTCATTACGAGCTGACGGTGCAGGAAATCAAACGCATGACAATCTCTTATCTCATGAGCGTCGCGGAGGCCGCAGACTAGATGTGATGTCCAGGGACGTTGTTCTGGCCCCCGCCCGTAATGACACCGTGCCGATTCAAGAAGTATCTGTCCAGACCGCTTGCCATTGAAGGCGAGCCTGTCAAGCTGTTTGTGTGTGGGGCTTTCGGGTAAGTGTTTTATAGGTAGTTTGTGAATCGTTCGGGATAGGCCACTGCCATCTGGTTTATGGCTTGTTTCCAGTTGGTGACCTTGCTGCCTTCGATGAGTCTTCCGCTGGTAGCCGCAGCTTTCTTGCCCTGTTTCGCGCGTTTGGCCGCGCGTTTATCCTCGATATTGCAGATCATCAACCACAGCGTCTTAATCGCAGAATCGTCATTGGTAAACTGCACACGGTTACGGGTGGCTTTACGCAGCTCGTTATTCATCGACTCAATCGAGTTTGTCGTATAGATAACCTTCCTGGCCATCGGCGGGAACTGCAGAAACGGCACGAAACGATCCCACGCATCCGTCCAGACCTTGACTGATTGGGGATATTTCTGGCCCAGTTCTGAGTCGGCGAATTCCTCCAGCGCTGCCTTGGCGGTTGTTTCATCCGGGGCGGTGTAGACCTTCTTCAACGACGCAGATACTGCCTTGCGATCACCGTAGGCTACCCACCGGTTTGCTGCCCGAATCAAATGCACCACACAGGTCTGGACCATCGAATCCGGCCACGTTGCTTCCACCGCTTCCGGCAGGCCTTTCAAACCATCGCAGCAGACAATAAACACGTCCTGGACTCCACGGCTTGCCAGGTTCGCGCACACATGAGCCCAGAAGGAGGCGCCTTCTTCTTTCGCCAACCAGATACCCAGGATGTGTTTGATACCGTCCATATCCACGCCGATAACCAAATAGGCGGACTTGTTGACTACGCGTCCACCGTCGCGGACTTTAATCCGCAGCGCGTCAAGAAATATTACTGGGTAAAACTCGTCTAGCTGCCGGTTTTGCCAGATCATGACCTCATCTAGCACCGCATCAGTTACCGCGGAAATCGTCTCGTGAGAGATATCAACTCTCATCGCTGTGGCCATATGATGCTGGATATCGCGCACTGTCATGCCACCGGCATACAAGCTAATGATCATGTCATCGACATCAGTCAACCGGCGTGAGCCTTTGGGCACCATGGTCGGCAAAAATGTGCCCTGGCGATCGCGTGGGACGGTGACATCGACCGGGCCGTAGTTCGAATCAACCTTTTTGACATACGAACCATTGCGGTAATTATCGCCACCACCAGCCGATTTGGCCTCCCGGTCGCCTTTGGAATAGCCCAAATGAGCATCCATTTCGGCTTCTAGCCCGCGGGTGACCGAGGCCTGCAAGAGCCCGCGCACCAAATCATTCGCGTCGGTCGCGGTGGTTCCCAGCTCGTCAATTAGCTTGGCTATCTCGGGGTTTGCCAGCAGTCTTTGCTCGATCGCTTTAATCTTCGCGGAATCTTCTGGATCTCGTTTCGCCACAGAATCCATTATGGTTTATCTCCTTCATGTAAGGGAAACCCCTCACACACAAACCATTAGACACTCTCTTGAAGGCATGTTAGAGTTTGGGGCATGTCGAGT